>NZ_JBFUJB010000027.1:0-67930 GCF_056401575.1 Rhodococcus sp. P4_E4
GTGCAGTTGGCTGATCCGGCGGAGGCTTTGCCGTTCGTGAAGACGTTGCGTGAGCACGGTATTTCGGGTCGCGCGGCGGGTCAGGGTGCGATGCAGATTTCGCCGACGTTCGTCATGACCGACGATCAGGTCGCGGAGATGGCAGCAGGAATCCTCGCAGCCCTCGGCTAGGTACCTCGTTTCCGTTGACAGACATCGTGTTACGGAATCATTAAGCCGAAGAAAATGTTTGGGCCCTTCGCGGAGCGGTCCTCATTTGGGTCGAAACTGTCTCCAGCACTGACGATGACCCCTGCCCGCGTCATCTGCCACCATTGTTGCCAATCTCGGTGAGTGGGTTCTGGCAGATTGTCATCACGTCCAAATCTGATTGCTGCATTAGCGTTTCACTCCAGACACGGTGTTTGTGAGCTGGGGCACAAAGCATTTCGAACACCTTCCTCCTTCGCGAAAGGTCTCGTCATGCCGATCTGGACGTTGCACGGAGACGGAAAGAACATCGGACCCGGTGAAGTGGTCGCTCCCGGCGAGCGACTCAGTTGGGGAAGAACCATCGGGTTGGGTGGCCAGCATGTCGTGTCGATGTTCGGCGCGACGTTCGTCTTCCCGATCATCATGGGTCTCAATCCCCAACTTGCCGTGATGATGTCGGGCTTTTGTACGCTCTTTTTCCTCCTGGTGGTCAAAGGACGCGTCCCCAGTTACCTCGGTACGTCGGCGGCCTTTGTCGGCGGCGTTGCCGCTATTCGTGCTCAGGGTGGAACGACGGCGGAAGTGACCGGTGCGATTCTGGTGTCGGGGTTGGTTCTGGGATTCGTCGGCATCGCCATCCACTTTCTCGGCGGTGGCGTCATCAGTAAAGCGCTACCGCCGGTGGTCACCGGCGCTGTGGTGATGCTGATCGGTTTCAACCTGGCGCCCGTTGTCGCGGGGTTGTACTGGCCGCAGGACCAATGGGTGGCGCTGATCGTGATGGTTGCCCTGATCGTGATGAGCGTTGCGCTACGCGGCTTCCTGGGACGTATCGCCATTCTCGTCGCGCTGGTTTTCGGCTACATCTTCTCGTGGGTCCTCGACCGGGTCTCCGGTCCGATCACGTCCGCCGGCGGTAGTGGAGCACCCACCGAGCACTTTCGTGTCAACTGGGATTCGGTGCACTCGGCGTCGTGGTTCGGGTTGCCGCCGTTCTCGGACGAAGCCAACGGAATCGTCGGTATCCACGCTCCCTCGTTCAGCCTCACGTTCATCGTTCTGGTCCTTCCCGGTGTCATCGCACTGGTCGCGGAAAACGCCGGTCACGTCAAGGCCGTCGCCGAGATCACGGGCGACGATCTCGACCCGTACATCGGACGCGCAATTGCCGGTGACGGTTTTGCCACCGCCATCGCCAGCGCAGTAGGCGGCTCTCCCACGACGACACACGCCGAGAACATCGGTGTCATGGCAGCCACTCGGGTGTACTCGACCGCCGCGTACGTGATCGCGGGTGTCATCGCGATCCTGCTTGGCTTCTCCCCCAAGTTCGGGGCGGTCATGGCGGCGACTCCCGGCGGCGTTCTCGGCGGAATTCTTGTGGTTCTGTTCGGCATGATCGGTCTGCTCGGCGCCAAGATCTGGAAAGAGAACGGTGTCGACTTCGGGAATCCGCTGAATCTGATGCCGATCGCCGCCGGTCTGATCATCGGTATCGGCGACACGGCTCTGAAGTTCAGTGACACGTTCTCACTCGGAGGCATCGCGCTCGGCACCATCGTCTTGATCGTGATGTACCACTTCTGCCAGTTCGTCGGGTCCAGGAACCCCGAACTGAACAGGCCGGAGCCCGGCAGGCGACCGGGCTCCATGACGGGTCCGGATACGTCAGATGACGAACGGGAAGAGCCCGTGGCGCAGCTCACGTGATGCCAAGTTGAATGTATGCCAGGTATGACCCGTGACCGTTGTCACATCTGCACAAAACGTGAAGTGACTCATAGAGGCAGGATTGAGTAATGAAACCGTCGCCGCTGACTTATCACCGACCGTCCTCGGTCGAGGACGCGTGCCGAATCCTCTCCGAGGTCTCTCACGAGGGGAAGGTGCTCGCCGGTGGGCAATCGCTTGTGCCGCTGCTGTCCATGCGCCTCGCCGCGCCCGCCCACATCGTCGACATCGGATCGATCCCGAACCTCGCTTCGGTGACCTCGTCCGAAGACGAAGGAGTGCGGTTCCAGGCCCTGGCCACGCACTCGGCGCTGGCGGCCGACGAAGGTGCTCGTCGAGTTCAGCCTCTACTGAACCGTGCTCTGCAGTTGGTAGCGCACCCCACGATCCGTAACCGCGGGACGAGCGTCGGTTCCATCGTCCATGCCGACCCGTCGGCGGAGATGCCGGCAGTCCTGACACTGCTCGGCGGCAGCGTGACCGTCCAGTCGGTGCGTGGCACCCGCGAGATCGCGTCGACGGATCTCTTTGCCGGTCCTCTCGAGTCGAGCCTGGAATCGGACGAGATCGCGGTGTCGGTGTCGGTGCCCGGCGCCGAACCCGGAGTGGGGACCGCCATCGACGAGATCGCGCGTCGTCACGGTGACTACGCATTGGTCGGCGTCGTCGCCCGGATTCGCGTGGTCGACGGTCTGGTGGCCGAAGCGCACATGACGTACGTGTCCGCCGGAGAGCTGGGGCAGGTCGTGGACTACACGGACGTGCTGGCGGGGGCGTCCGCGACGGATCAGCGAGACCCGCGATGGCGCACTCTCGGAGAATGCGCCCGCGCGCAGATAGATACCGAGGCAGACATTCACGGGACGGCGGCGTACCGCTCGCAGTTGGTGTCCGCGCTCACGGCGCGGGTCGGCTTCGCGGCGGCAACGGATGCTCTCAGTGAGAACGCAGTACTGGCAGGAAAGTGGTGACAATGTCCAAAAACGATCGCTCCATCGATGATCAACTTGCCGAGTTGGCAGCAGACACCGGTGAGCACCATGTGGCCGTGACGTTCACGCTCAACGAGGTGACGAGCACCGTCGTTCTTCCCTCCCGCACTTTGGCTTCGGATGCCATTCGTCACCACCTCCGTAAGACGGGCACGCACGTCGGTTGTGAACACGGCGTGTGTGGTGCGTGCACCGTGCTGCTCGACGGAAAGCCGGTTCGGTCCTGCCTCGTCCTCGCTGCCAGCCTCGAAGGTCGATCGATCACGACCGTCGAAGGCCTCGTCGAGCCGGACGGTACTTTGCATCCGGTTCAGCAGGCGTTCAAGGATTGTCACGGTCTGCAGTGCGGATTCTGCACTCCGGGATTCGTGACGACCATCGCGGCGTTTCTCGAGGAGAACCCCAATCCCACACGTGAGGAAGCAACCGACGCGATCGCGGGAAACCTTTGCCGTTGTACGGGATACCAGAACATCAGGGCGTCGGTTCTGCGCGCAGCCGAGATCAAGCGTGAACGGGCCGGGCAGTTCCCGCTCGGAATCGACGACGCGTCCACTCGGGAGGCGTTGGATCGCAAGGTGCGGGGAACAACGAATCCCGTCGGAGGACGGGCGGGTAAGGCATGAGTACTCCGATCAAACCAGCAAAGCGCAACGGGGCGAAGCACCCCGCTTCCGATCATTCGACGGCCGATCATTCGGTTGCCGACGACGGCAAGTTCTTCGGTAAACCGATTCCGCGCGAGGAAGATACGCGTCTGCTCAGTGGTCAGGGGCGATACCTCGACGATCTGGGCCACAACGCGCTGATCGCGGCATTCGTCAGGTCGCCGCACGCTCATGCGCGAATCATCGACATCGACATCGACCAGGCGCTGGAAGTGCCTGGTGTGCATGCCATCTACACCTACGAAGATCTCCTGGCCGACACGCCGGAAATGGCGGAGAACCTGCCACTGCTCATTCCGCATCCGGGAATCATCGCTCCGCGCAACGGGTATCCCCTCGCGAAGGACGAGGTGAAGCATGTCGGCGAAGCCATCGCCATGGTGGTCGCCGATAACCGGTACATCGCCGAGGACGCTTGCGCGAAGATCGACGTCACCTACGAGGCGCTGAAGCCTGTAGTGGGGATCGACGTCGCTCGCACCGCCGCCAACGCCGTCCACGCCGACGTTCCGGACAACGTCGCCGCTCACCTGCAGCACGGGTTCGGAGATCTGGATGCCGAACTGGCCGCCGCGCCGCACCGACTGACGCTGGATCTCGAAATCGAGCGTTCGGCTTCCATGCCGATGGAGGGCAAGGGTGTCTACGCGCGCTGGGACGGCGACGAGAACACCCTCACGTTCTGGACCTCCACCCAGACCTCCACGTCCGCCCGCGCCGCAATCGCCGCGCGATTGGGGATGGCGCTGAACAAGGTTCACTGCATCGCTCCTGACGTCGGCGGTGGATTCGGCGTCAAGATCGTTCACCCGTGGCCCGAAGAAGTGATGATCACGTGGGCCGCTCGACGCCTCGGCCAGGCCGGCATCTCCTGTGAGGTGAAGTGGGTCGAGGATCGCCGTGAGCACTTCATCTCGAGCGCGCACGAGCGTGGGCAGATCCAGAAGGTCGACATCGGATTCGACGACGAGGGTCGCCTGTTGGCGTTCGACTTCACGTTCTGGCACGACAACGGTGCCTACCTGCCGTACGGGATCATCGTCATGATCAACACCGCGACGCAGGTTCTCGGGCCGTACAAGCCGAAGTCGTTCCGGGTCAACGCCTATTCGCTGTACACCAACACGGTCATCGTGACCCCGTACCGCGGCGCCGGACGTCCGCAGGCAGTGTTCGCTATGGAGCGATCCATGGACGCCATCGCCAAGTACCTGAACAAGGACAAGATCGCGGTGCGGGAGGCGAACTTCATTCGCCCTGAGGACATGCCGTACGACTTCGGCCTGATGTTCCAGGACGGACGCCCGTTGATCTACGACACGGGCGACTACCAGGCAGGCATCGACAAGCTCAAGAAGCTCATCGACTGGGACGGATTTCCCGAGTACCAGAGGAAGGCTCGCGCCGAAGGGCGGTCGGTCGGAATCGGTATCGGTGCGTACGTCGAGGGAACCGGCCCGGGACCTTACGAGGGTGCCCACGTCGTGGTCGAGACGTCCGGAAAGGTCAAGGCGGCAACAGGCTTGACGACGCAAGGCCAAGGCCATCAGACCGCGTTCGCCCAGATCGTTGCGGACGATCTCGGAGTCAAGGTCTCCGACGTCGAGATCGTCACGGGTGATACCCGCCGGTTCGGTTATGCCGTAGGCACTTTCGCCTCGCGTGGGGCGGTCATGTCGGGTTCGGCCTTCCATGTCGCGGCGCAGATGGTCGCGGAGAAGGCGAAGAAAATCGCCTCCGGAATCTTGGATCTGCCGGAAACCGAACTGGAACTCCGGGAAGGCCACGTGTGCAAGATCGGCACCGAAGCCGGTGTGGAAGGTACGTCCGTACCGCTGAGTGTTGTTGCCGTGCTGTCGAACCCGCTACGATATGCGTTCGACCGTGAGTCGAAGCTGGCCACCGGTTTCGCCAAGACCGACACGGACATGTCGAAGCCGCCGATTCCCGAGGGTGAGCAGCCTGGTCTGGAAGCAACCGGCTACTACTCGCCGCCCAGTTCCACCTTCGCTTCGGGAGTGCACGCGGCGATCGTCGAAACCGATCCCGTGACAGCCGAGATCACGGTCCGTCGTTACGTCGTCATCCACGACTGCGGAAACGTGATCAACCCCCGCATCGTCGAAGGCCAGGTCATGGGCGCCGTCGCGCAAGGTATCGGCGGCGCACTCTACGAGCGGATCGTCTACGACGAGCACGGGCAGATGCTCAACGCGTCGTACATGGACTTCTTGATGCCGTTCGTCACCGAGATGCCGGATTCGCTCGAGATGGATCACACCGTCACGCCGTCAGGGCTCAACCCACTCGGAATGAAGGGTGCCGGTGAGGCCGGTGTGATCCCCACCAGCGCCGTCATCGCGGCCGCCATCGAGGACGCCGAAGGAATCTCGATCACGTCCATGCCCATTTCACCGTCCGAACTGTTCGAACTTCGACTCGCACATGCGGGTTCGTCATCAGAGGAGAATGCATGAGAATCGCCGGCACCGCGCAGCTGACGGCACCTCGCGAAGAGGTCTACGACAAGCTCCAGGACGGTCGTGTACTGGCCGCGACCATTCCCGGTGTGCAGTCGCTCGAGCAGCTCACGGACAATCACTACAAGCTCTCCATCATGGCCGGAGTTGCGTCGATCAAGGGCGTCTACGACGGCGAGGTTGTTCTGTCGCAACAGAATCGGCCCAATTCGTTTGTCATGACGGCTTCGGGGGCTGGTGCTCCCGGCACGGTGAAGGCGGACGTCACGGTCACCTTGACGGAGAACGAGGGTGGCACGCTGCTTTCGTATGACGCCGATGCCGTGGTCGGCGGGATGGTCGGCGGCGTCGGGCAGCGCATGATCACCGGTGTAGCCAAGAAGATGGCCGGGGTGTTCTTCAAGAGCATCGACGGCGTCATTGCCAACGGCATCCCCGAGAAGGTCACTGCCGCCGTGGCGGCGGCAATACCGGCAGTGGCGGTCGAAGGCGCGCCGGTCGTTTCCGGAGCTGTCGCGGCACCGGCGGTTCTTCCGGCCGCTGCACCGACAGCGGGCGGCACAGATGCTCGCACGGTGATGGTCAGCGCCGTCGTCGGCGCAGCCATTGCTTTGTCAGGTGTTGCTATAGGCGGATTCCTGGCGCGTTCTGGTTGTCGCGAGTAGTTCACTCAGGTGTCAACAGCTGATTCACGATGAGGGAAACGCCCCGAACCGACCAGGTTCGGGGCGTTTTTCACGTCCGCGTAACCCATGGAGGCGCCGGCGAAGATCCGCTCGTGATCGTGCGCCGAACCTTGGTCCCCCGATTCGGCGAATTGTGACAAAGAATCCGCCCTTCCGAACCTGTGGAATAGCACTACACGTCAGGTACGAGCCACTCACCGGCTAGGCCACAACCGTCGATCGGTACCAGACGAGACGAGCCAAAGATCTCAGGAGGAAGCGTGGAACCCAGGAAGATTCGGGTCGGTATCGATACCGGCGGAACGTTCACCGACATCGTGGCAGTGGACGACGAAACCGGCGCCATCGTCACCACCAAGACCCCGTCCACCCCGGCGGACCCCGCCGAGGGCTTTCTCGCCGGTATCGAGAAGGTGCTCGCCAAGCTCGGCGAGAGCGGCGACTCGATCGGTGCGGTCAGCCACGGCACGACCGTTGCGACCAACAAGCTGCTCGAAGGCAAGGTCGAGAACCTCGGCTTCATCACCACCGAAGGCTACGAGCACGTTCTCGAAATCGCTCGTCAGTCGGTGCCGGACGGCTACGGCAACTCGTACTTCTGGGTCAAGCCCGAACGCATCGTTCCCGCCGATCGTGTACGCACCGTCGGTGGACGGCTTTCCTTCGACGGCAGCGAGATTCGTCCGCTCGACGAAGAGAGCGTCCGCAGCGCAGCGCAGTTCTTCAAGGACCGCGGCATCCGGACCATCGGCGTCTGCCTCATGCACTCGTACGCCGATCCGACGCACGAGGAGCGCGTTCGCGACATCCTCTTCGAAGTCTTCCCCGATGCGACGGTGAGCATCTCGAGCCAGGTGCTTCGTGAGTACCGCGAATACGAGCGGTCCATCACCACTCTCGTCGACGCCGCGGTCAAGCCGAACATCCGCAACTACGTGAACAACATCGCGAATCGTCTGCGTGAGTTCTCGACCACCGACGGCGAACCCCGCGACATCCCGTTCTACGTCATGAAGTCCAACGGCGGTGTCCTGTCGGCCAAAGAGGTTGTTCACCAGCCTATTACGACAGTTCTGTCGGGACCGGCTGCCGGGGCTCTCGGTGCTGCGCTGATCGCCGATGCGGCCGGCGTCGAGCAGGTGTTGACCTGTGACGGCGGCGGAACATCGACGGACGTCACCGTCGTGGTTCGCGGCGAGCCCGCGCTGACCACCGAAGGGCGAGTAGGCAACTACCCCTCGAAGATCCCGATGATCGACGTCGTGACCGTCGGCGCCGGCGGTGGCTCGATCGCGTGGATGACGCCGGAACGCACCCTCCGGGTCGGCCCTCAGTCGGCCGGCGCCGATCCCGGACCGTTGTGCTACGGCAAGGGCGGCAGCGAACCGACCATCACCGACGCGCACGTCCTGCTCGGACGCATCCCACCACATCTGCTCGGCGGCGAAATTCCCCTCGACACAGAACTGGCACGCAAGGGCCTCGAAGAGCTTGCAACACAGCTCAGTCTGGGCTTCGAGGAGTGTGCGGTCGGCGTCCTCGAGGTTTCGGCGTGGAACCAGGCCAATGCCCTGCGTCAGATCACGGTCAAGCGTGGCCTCGACGTTCGCGACTTCACCCTCGTGACGTTCGGCGGCTCCGGCTCCCTGCTCGCCTGCCGTCTCGTCGACATCCTGGGTCTGAAAGACGTTCTTGTCCCGCTCAATCCGGGTAACGTCTCCGCGTTCGGTCTGCTGACGGTCGATGTCCGCAACGACTACGTCCAGACGCATGTCAGTCGTCACGACCGGTTGAAGGCTGAAGACCTGCAGAGCCAGTTCGACGCGCTGGCCGGCGAAGCCGAGATCGCGCTTGCCGAAGAAGGATTCGACGAGACGCAGCGCAAGTACTCCCGTACTGCGGATCTGCGTTACCTCGGTCAGGCCTTCGAGGTACGCGTCCCGGTGGCGGAAGGTACCGTCACGGCGCAGATCATGGACGACGCGGCCGAGGCGTTCCATCAGGCGCACCGCGAACTGTACGGCTACGACTTCCGGGGAGACCCGTCGCAGCACGTGGAATGGGTCAACCTGCGCGTGAGCGGCATCGGCCCGATCAAGCGTCCGACGCTCAAGGAGATCCCCGCCGGCACCGGCGCCGACAACGCCCGAACCGGTTCGCGGCAATCGTATTTCGACAGCTGGGTCGAAACTGCTACCTACGACCGCACGCTGCTCGGTGCGGGTGACGTCATCGAAGGACCGGCCGTGATCGAGGAGTTCAGCTCGACTGTCCCGATCCACCCCGGATTCTCGGCACGTATCGACACCTTCGGGAACATTCGTATCTCGAAGTCTTCCGACTCGAACGGAGTGAAGTGATGACCGCCATTCTCGATGCTGCTGCTGCCACCGCGGCCAAGCCGTACCGACTCACCGCTACCGACGGCGCGTCACCTGATCCGATCCTGGTCGAGATCGTCGCCGGTTACCTCGCCAGCGTGGAAATGGAAGTCGAGACCTCCATTTCGCGCACCTCGCGTTCGCCGATGATCCGTGACGCTCACGATTTCCGCGCCGGTATTCACGACCGGAACCTCCGCAAGCTCACGGGCCGTTCGTATTCCGCCCTGGTTCATCCGATCGCCCGGGACTTCCCACTCGAGACGATGAAGCCGGGAGACGTGTACTTCCACAACGACGTCTACCTGTCCGAAGGTGGCATCGGCCATCTCCCCGACCTCTGCGTCACGGTGCCTGTCTTCGCCCGCGTCACTCCCGATGCCGAGCCGAAGGTTGTTGCGTTCGTTCAGGCATTCGGTCACCACGACGACATCGGCGGTTGCTGCCCCGGCTCCATGCCGTCCGGCGCCACCACGGTGTACGAAGAGGGTTTGATGGTTCCGCCGATCAAACTGTGGGACCAGGGAGTTCCCAACGAGGCGGCGCTGCGCATCATGACGCGTAACTCCCGCATGCCGGACGCTCTCGCAGCTGACCTCGACGCCGAGTGCTCGGCGTGCCTGATGGGTGCGCGTCGACTCACCGAATTGTTCGAGCGCTACGGCGTCGACACCGTCGAGTCGTGCTTCGACGCGATGATGGACGCGACCACCGAGACGTACCGCCGCGAGATCCTCAGCAAGATCCCGGTCGGTGAGTACACGTGGGAGGACTACGCCGAGCACGACGGCGTCGACGAGCCGATGCTCCACATCCAGCGGATCACGCTCACGAAGACGCGGCCGGAGGACGAGGGCGGCGAGCGACTCATCCTGGACTTCAACGGAACCGGACCGCAGGCAAAGGGCCCGATCAACCACTGCGGTGACTACGCGGACGGAAACTTCCTCATCAAGTGGTTGGCCCCGATTCTGCGTAACCTCGCGGACACCCCCGAGCGCATGGCCGAACTGGATGTCAACGAGGGCGTCGTACCGCTGATCGAGATGAAGTTCCCCGAAAAGGGAACATTGATCACCCCGATCTTCCCTGCCCCCACCAACGCTCGCACCTTTGTCATCCTCCGTCTGCTCGGAGTGCTGGCCGGCGTCGTCGCCAAGGCTGTGGACGGCAACATGCCCGCCGACCAGGAGACCATCAGGTACACCGGTGTTTACGGTGAAGACTTCGAGGGTCACTCGTACCTCATGCGTGAGGTGCTCGGCGGCGGTTCGGGCGGACGTTACTACGCCGACGGTGAGGACACGATTCACGTCGTTCCCGACTCACGGAACCTGCCGACCGAATTCACCGAGAGCCGTTTCCCCTTCATCGTCGAGAAGCTGGGTCTGGCCATGGATTCCGGCGGAGCCGGACGCTACCGCGGCGGCCTGGGATACGAGAAGCACATCCGGATGCTCAAGGATGCGCACTTCATGTCCATCGCGGACCGTTCGATCCTCGCCTGCTGGGGAGTCAAGGGCGGCAAGGCCGGTCGGCCGTTCTCCGTCGTCCTGGATCCGGGTGGACCGAACGAGCGTGAGTTCGACGCACTGACCGATGCCGAGCCGATCAAGGCCGGCGAGGTCGTACGAATTCGTACCACCGGTGGCGGCGGTTGGGGAGATCCACTGGAGCGCCCGATCGAAGAGGTCTTGCGAGACATTCAGTGGCGCAAGGTTTCCGTCGAGGGTGCACGCGACGACTACGGTGTTGTCGTGATCGAGGGTGACGAGCCGTCGGTCGACGAGGCTGCTACCACGGAGCTACGGGATCAGTTGCGCTCGGAGCGCGGTGAGAACGAACCCTTCTTCGATCGGGGTCCGGGCTACGCGCAGCTTTCCGGTGGCGCCACCTCAGCGGTCTACGACTACGTCTAGGACGGAAAACTCTCATGGAGAACGGAATTGCTCGCGGCGCCGACATCGCGGTGATCGGCGCCGCGGGTAAGACCGGTGAGGCAGTCGTCGCTGCACTGCCGCCGAGCGTGACAGCTCGGCGACTGGTGCGAAAGGCGCGCGTCGACGGGGACTTCGAGGTAGAACTCGAAACGGGAAGAGGGCTGCGCAAGGCCCTCGCCGGGTGCCGAGGGGTGTACTTCATTGCTCCGAACGTCCATCCCGACGAGCCGGCACTGCTTCGCAATGCGCTGACGGCAGCGGCTTCGGCGGGGGTGGAACACTTTGTCTATCACTCCGTGGCGTGGCCGTTCAGCCCGTCAATGCCGCATCACCTGGACAAAGCCAGGTGTGAGGACGAACTGCATCGTTCTCCCTTGAAATGGACTGTGCTGCAACCATGTGCGTACGCGCAGAATTTCGAAGCGGTACTCACGGGTCGGTCAGAGACCATCGTCGTGCCGTACAGCGCGGACACGAGGTTTTCGTTCGTGAGTCTGGCGGACGTGGCAGCTGTTGCCGCGGTCGTCCTGAGCGAGGGCCCGGGCGAGCATCACGGAGCGACGTACGAGGTGGGGGGTCCGCAAGCTCTGAGCGTCATGGAGGTGGCACAGATGGTGGAGAAGCAGACGTCACGTACCGTCGCGATAGAACAGATCAGCGTGGATCAATGGCGTGAACAGATCGGCAGCGGCCTGGACGTCAACGCCAGCTCACGATTGGCGGCGATGTTCGAGTTCTACAACCACCACGACTTCCTTGCGGGCAGTGCTGCCGTGGAACTGCTTCTGGGTCGCCGACCGATGGGCGTCGAGAGCCTGATTCGGTGAGGCTTGCTACGCAATGCCTCCTGCCGCCCAGACAACCAGTGGGGGCAGGGCGGCGAGGATCAGGCAGACCGTTCCGTTGAGCCACTTGTGTTCCACCGTGACGGCGGCGAACTCGCGCAGAATAGCGCTCGGCAGGTAGTACCGGGCGGTGTGGGAACCGATGACTTCTGCGTCCAGATCGAGGCTTCGGGCAAAAGTTGCGGTTCGGAGTATGTGGAAGTTGCTGGTGACCAGAACCATTCGAGGCTTCGTGGTGTCGGCGCGGAGAAGGTCCCTGGTGTACTCGAGATTCTCGAGCGTGGTGGTCGAACGGTCCTCTAGCATCACGTTCTCGCGCGGGATCCCGTGATCGACGAGGTAGACGCACATTGCCTCAGCCTCGCTGACCACCTCGTCCGATCCCTTCCCGCCGCTGACGACCAACAGCGGTGAACGTCCTTCGCGGACCTCGGCGCGGAAGATGTCCGCGGCCTTGTCCAGACGGCTGGCCAGCAGGGGCGTCACGTCGGCACCCGAAAGCCCGGCGCCGTGCACCACTATCGCGTCCATCCCGGGCTGGTACTTCTGGCGTCCGTACACGTAGGAGTAGAGCAGAAAGCTCGTGAACAGAAACCCCAGGTACGACGCGACCAGGCTGAACGATCCGAGAACGACTGCGAGCCAATATCTCTGCGTCAGCAACGCTGATGCGAGCAGAACGTAGGGAACGAGCAGTGCGAGTCCGGCGACGAGGGAGAGCAGGTTCGCCACGCTGAATCCCTCGCGCCGCAGTATCGTGACCCCGTTGACGATCAGGAATCCTGCAAGCAGGAGCACCAGCAACGGCGAGAGCAGAGCGATCGTCGCGATGACGAACGACGGGATCTCGGTCCCCGGTGCACCCGACTGCAGCATCCACAGACCGGTGAAGATCACTCCGAGAAGTAGATAGACGCCGTTGCTCAGCCTCCGCCGATCCTGCCTGAACCGGTAGCCGCAGAATCCGAGCAGCGCGAGGCCGATGAGGAGAAGGATCACGGAGCCAGACTAGGCGAGGTGCCCACTACACGGGCGCCACCGTTTTGGACTGCTGGATTGCGGACAGCACCCTGGTACGGCACTCGATGAACAGTGGGTCCGCCTTGGTGGTCAGTTGATCTCGAGCTCCGGTCAACGGGACGTCGACGATGTCCTGCATCAATGCCGGCGTTCCGCCGAGTACGACCACTCGATCGGACAGGTACACCGATTCGTCGACGTCGTGGGTGACCAGGAGGACGGTGATACCAAGATCACGTTGAAGCGTCAGCAGCAGGTCTTCGAGTTCCGCGCGGGTCTGCGCATCGACCGACGCGAAGGGTTCGTCCATGAGGAGTACCTGCGGCCGATAGGCGAGAGCGCGAGCTATCGCTACTCTCTGCTGCATTCCGCCGGACAACTGCCAGGGGTAGGAACGCGCAGCACCGCCTAGACCGACAACGGCGAGTGCATCGGTAACCCTCTCGTTCTGAACCTTCCGCGCCAGACTGTTGCCCCGCAGCGGCAGGCGAACGTTCTCGCCCACTCGAAGCCACGGCATCAGTGTGCGTCCGTAGTCCTGTGACACGAGAGCCAGAGTGGCCGGCGGTGCATCGATCGCGATCCCGGCGATGCGGACGTCACCGGTGGTTGGCTTCTGCAGACCGGCGATGCAACGAATCAGCGTGCTTTTGCCGATGCCGGAATGGCCGACGATGCAGACGATTTCTCCCGGTGCGACCGTAAGGTCGATCCCGCGGAGCACTTCGCGGCCGGTGGGGCCGCCGTAGGTCACCCCGAGGCCGCTCAGTTCGACTGCGGGTATCGATGCCGCAGATTCTGTGGATGACATCAGTTTCCTTTCACTGCGAGAGCGTCGTGGGTCCGCGGCTGCCATCTGAGCAACCATCGTTCGATCACGCCGTATCCGAGGTTGAGCACGTATCCGATGATTCCCAGCAGGAGAATTCCGGACCACATGTCCGCGATGGCGAATGTCTGTTGCGCGACGATCACGAAGTGACCGATTCCTGCAGTGGAGACATACATTTCGCTGCCGACCATGATGACGACACCGATCGCGAGACTGGTACGGATACCGACTGTTATCTGCGGCATCGCTCCGGGGAGGAGTACCTGCGTCACCAGGAGGGGTGTACGGATCCGGTAGCTGCGCGCCACCAATCGGATACTCGGGTCGATGGAGCGAATGCCGTCGAGGGTGTTGAGGAGTATCGGCCAGACCGCGCCGAAGGCGATGGCGGCAACGTTACCCGTCGAACCGGTTCCGAAAACGATGAAGAGGGCGGGCAATACGGCCAGCGCCGGAATGGCGCGGAAGAACTGGAGAAACGGATCGGCAATATCGGCAGCCAGCGGGAACAGGGCCAGCAGGAGACCGGCGCCGATGCCGACCACCAGTGCCACGGCGAGACCGAAGGCAAGGTTGGTCAAGCTCGGTACGACGTCGTGGGCGAATCCCGGACCGAACCAGTTGTCCACAAACGCTTTCCAGATACGCGACAGTGGCGGGAAGTAGGGTGACTTGCTCGACTCCGAACCGAAGTACCATACGACGACGATCAAGATCGGCAGCCACAACTCCCACGCGAGGAGTCGAAGTCCTGACATCATCTTCACGTCGTCATCCTCCTCGGGATGTAATGCCAAGCAAGTAAACGATTCTCGATCGCCATCACGGCGAAGGCGAGCAGCATTCCGAGTAGTCCGGCGACGATGATCAGTGCGAACATTCGATCGGGGACGGATTGGCTCAGCAGGATCTCCTTACCGAGTCCCGGCACGCCGGCGATCAATTCTGCACCGATGGTCAGCAGCAAGCTCAGTGTTGCCGAGATGCGAATTCCGGTGAAGATGTAGGGCATCGACGCCGGTGCGACGACGAGAGCGAGTCTGCGCCACAGCGGAAGTCGGAAGGAGCGTGCGGTCGCCAGCAGTTCCGGGTCGACGTTGCGCACACCGTGAATCGTCTGGAGCAGAATCGGCCACACACTTACTGCCACGATCAGCGCCACCGCCATCCGTTGGGTCGGGCCCATGATCAGCAGAAAGAGCGGAATGATTGCGAGCGGCGGAACGGTTCGGCAGAAGTCGATGACGAAACGGGAGGAGACCGTCAGGAACGGGTGCGCGGCGAGCAGCAGTCCTGCCGGGATCCCGATGACCAGGCACAGCGCCAATCCGATCGCTGTGGTGGTCACCGTTTGTCCCAGTGATGTCCACAACGAGGACGTGCCGAGTTCGTTCACAAGGGCCACTGCCACGTCGCTGAACTTCGGAATACCTTTGACGTCCTCGTCGCCGAGCATTCCGAAGATCTGCCAGGCGGCTCCCAACGCGAAGAGCGTCAGCAGCCGACCGAGCAGAACCTGCCTGCGGCGAGTCTGCAGGGTTGTCAAGGCGGACAACTCAGTTGGCCGGTGTCAGCAGGGATTCGGCCTCGACCGAATCCGTCAGTACCCCGTACTTGACCAGCAGTTCGATCTCCGTGCCGAGAGCACCCGGTTCCACTACTGCGACGAACTGAGGATTCTTGCTGTTGGCCAGCATTTCGAGCGGAATCTTGGCTTGTGTCGAGAGCGCAGCCTTGACGGCGCCCGGATTCTGATTGGCGTAGTCGACGGATTTGGCAAGCGCCGTGCGGAATTTGGCGAGTGAGTCCGGGTTCGCGTCGACAAACGATTCCGAAGCGACCAGCGAGGTCCCTGGCACACCGGGCGCGGCCAAGGGGAAGGGGTGGCCGAGGATCTTCAGCCCCGAGTCGGTTGCTTTGCTCAGGAACGGATCGATGAGGAATGCCGCATCGGCTCCGCCAGTGGAAACAAGGTCGCCGAGGTTGGGCATGGGCGCCTGAATGAACGAGATCTTGTCCGCTGCTCCACCGGACTTCTCCACCGCAGCAGAGATGACTGCCTCGCTGACGGACTTCAATCCGCTGATCGCAACGGTTTTGCCTTCGAGGTCACGGAAGCCGCTGATGGAACTGTCTTTGGCGACGACGAGGCCGGACTGGTCGACGCCGTCACTCGCGGCAAAATTCGTGAGTCCTCCGACGATGGTGACGGGCATGTTCTGGCTGCGTGCCTGAATTGCGGCGGCGGCGGTCGTGGCTGCCATATCTGCATTTCCGCTGAGCAGCAACGGAATTTGAGCCGAGGAACTAGCACCGCCCTCGACGAGTTGGATGTCGAGTCCTTCGTCGGTGAAGTATCCCTGCTCCATTCCGAGCCAGATCGGTGCGAAGTCTGCGATCGGCTGAGGCGCGATTCGAATCGTGGTGGTCTGGGTGCCCCCGTCGTCGGAGGCCGTGGCGTCGCTCGAGCAGCCGGTCAGTGCCAATGCTGCGGTCGCGACCGCAGCTAGGGCAACAACTCTGAACCGTGGTGTCGACCGAAGGGTATGTCCAACCGTCATGTCCGAAAGCCTCTCGCTGGGAAAGATATGACTTCCTTGCCGGTAATCCGGTGGGAAGGTGAAGACGCTCAAAGAATTCCGTACGCCGGAACGATTGTTGTGACTATAGTAATTTCCAAGACGAATGCCAAGGGTTTTCCAAGAACACGAGATTTCGGATCGCCGGGTACATCCACGGCACCGGGAGGGGATCGGATGACGAAGGGTTCTGCGTCCGCCGTCGACAAAGCGCTGGATCTACTCGAGGCCATCGCGCGCTCGACCACGCCGATGAAGCTCAGCGAACTGGCAGAAGAAGTCGGGATGCTCCGCCCGACTGCGCACCGAGTGCTCGGAGAACTCGCGAACCGTGGTTGGGTCTTCCGCTACGACGGTCGCTATCTCCCCGGCCCGGCTGCACTGCAGGTTTCCCACGAAGCGGCAGCGCACTCGTTGGCGGCCTTGTGCGATCCGACCATGCGGGTGCTGTCCGAGAGCACCGACATGATGGTGAATCTGCAGGTTCTCGAGAGCGGCGGAACGCGGATCATCGCGGCGCTGCGTCCCGAGAGACTCAAGATGATCACTCGGATGCTCGGGGATCTGCTTCCGCCGCACCGGTTCGCGGGTCCGCTCGCGTTGGTCGCGGCACTCGAGGACAACACCCGGGCGCCCTACCTGGCGATGGTGGAGAAGAGCGGCTATCCACTGGAAGGCCCCACCGGCTTTCTCGCCGACATAGCCGAGACGCAGAAAACCGGATTCGCCGTTGTACACAAACGATCTCAGGACATCATCGGTTCGGTCTCGCGTGCAGTGTCTTCCCGCAAGGGATCTCCGCTCTGCGCGTTGACGGTGATCGGGTTCGATACCGACTTCGATGCGAAAACGACGCGAATGGTCGAAGAACACCTGCTGCGGGCCACCGATGAAGTGCAGCAACTCCTCACTGACCACACTTCGGGCAAGCGCCCGTCCGACACAGGAGAAGAAGGATGATTTCACGGACCGAGGGCTTCATCACCGTCGCAGACGGCGAACGGGTCTGGTACGAGACTGCCGGCGAAGGCCCGGATCTGATTCTCACGCACGGTCTCGGCGGCAACGCCGCGGTCTGGTACCAACAGGTACCGTACTTCGCTCAGCATTATCGGGTAATCAGCTGGGATCAGCGAGGATTCGGACGGTCCACCAACGAAAAGGGCAACCACGGCCCGGTAGCGGCAGTCTCGGATCTGATCGAAATCATGAACCTGTTGGAGGTCGATCGAGCGCACGTGGTCGGCCAGTCGATGGGCGGTTGGGCCGCATTGGGGACCGCGATCGCTGTTCCGGAGCGGGTGGAGTCGGTAGTCCTGGCCTGCACGACCGGCGGCATTCCCGTCGGATTCGGTCCGGACGGCGCACCTCCCCTCACCGCGGCGCCCGTCACGGCGCGGCCACTGGGGGAACACCCCGCTGTGGGCGGACGGTTGCCGAGCTTGGACATGGCGAGGGCATACCTGTACCAAGCTCTCGGCACCTTCGGTCATCGCCCACCTGACACCGAGTTCTTCCGAATTCTCAAGGCCCACAACTACTCGCCGAGCGATCTTGCCGCGGTGACGGCGCCGGTTCTGCTGATCGCGGGTGAGCTGGACGATTTGATGACACCCGAGCGGATTCGCAGCGCCGCCGAGTTCCTGCCCCACGCCGAAGTGGTCGAACTTGCCGACCGCGGCCACTCCCCCTACTTCGAGGACCCACACGCGTGGAACGAGTTGGTGGCGCACTTCCTGGCCGATGTTCGTGCCCGCCCAGTGCGCTGAAACACCAACTCGTCACGCATATTCCAACTCCGAGGAGATCTAATGGATTCATCTCAGACCGTCGAGTTCATCCCACCCGCTTTCGATACGCCGTTCTCCACCGGAGTGCGCGTCGGAGACGTTCTGTATCTGTCGGGTCAGATCGGCATGCTCCCGGACGGGACTTTGGCCGACGGCTTCGAAGCGCAGGCTCGACAGACCATGGAGAACATCGTGGCTTCGCTGATCGCTTACGGTTACGGCGTCGAAGCAATCTTCAAATGCACTGTCATGCTTGACGACATGTCTCGTTGGCAGGAGTTCAACAAGGTCTACCTCGAGTACTTCCCGGCGTCGAGACTGCCGGCCCGCAGTGCGTTCGGAACAGATGGACTGGCGCTGGGTGCGCACATGGAGGTCGAATGCATGGCGTACACACCGCGGGTCTGACTGCTCGCGGGCACTAACCGTCCCAATCCACACGTTCAGCCAGGCGCAGCAATGTGCGTCGGCGTGTAGTGCTGGTTTCGCCGATGTGCGCGATCCGGCCGTAGATGTGGGCGCGGAAGTTCTCGATTCCGTCCCGATTCTGTTCCTGCGCAGAAGTACTGGCGGCATTGTGCAGCAGGGCACGCAAGCGATCGTAGTCGTCACGCGGATACGACGGTTGGTCGTTGATCACCAGCCCGGTGAGGTGTTGGCGTCGATGAGGGCGCATCACCTTGGTCTTTCGTGGATGGATGGCAAACCCTTCGTCCCTGGCGATCTGCTCGACGCTCCAGAGGAGGGTTCCGACGTCGGCAACTTCGATTCCGGAGAAGGCGAGGTCGTCGGCGTATCGGGTGTAGGTGAGCCAGTTCGCTTGTGCGAGTCCACTCAAGCGGATATCGAGTTTGCGCGCGACGAGATTCGCCAGTGCAGGCGAAGTTGGCGCGCCTTGCGGAAGATGCGCGGTGCGTAGCTGTGATGCCTGTGCATACGGTAGGCCGCGCAGGGTATCGGCAGGTGTTGCAACAGTGCACAATCCGGTGAGAACTCCCGCCACTGCGGGTGGATAGCCGAGGGCTGTGAAGACGGCGTGAACGCGGCTGCCGGTGATCGAGGGGAAGAACTGCGCGAGGTCCACACCGATCACGATTTCCGACTGTGCGTGCGGCGCTGCAAAAGTCAGAGGGCTTCGACCACGGACGAATCCGTGTGCCGCGTCGTGTGGGGGCACCAGGTCGAGTATGCGGCGCAGAATCTTGCGCTGAATTTCGCGCAATCGAGGTTTCGGTACCTCGAGGAGGCGAGCGCCGGTCTTCTTGCTGATCTGCATGGGCCGGTAGTGGCGTAGCGGTAGGGGTTTCGTGCGGAGCCATTCCCCTCGGTCGGCAAACCACTCGAGTTCGGAGATCGTCAGATCCAGTGAACGAGCCAGGTCCACACTGGTGTTGTAGCGGGGAACGTCGAACCGCCACACCGAAGATTCATTGGTGTCCAGTGAGAGAGGAACAGGCCGCAGGCGAGGTAGTTCGCGAAGCAATCGGTACAGCGTTTGCGGTTCGAACGGTGGGGCGGGCATGAGGTCGAGAACGCGCACGGCCAGGAGCGTCGGGGAAACACCGAAGACGGTTCCGAATGCCTCCTCGAGGCCGCTGAGGGTCCACGGAGCGTCAGCAGCCGCAACGGCCAGACGACGCGCCAACTCGGGATCGAGCTCGAAGTCACGCATGATTCGACTCCGGGATGCGACGGGGCGGGGTGACCAAATCCTTTGTCCGGTGCGGCGGCAAGCACGCGGAGCGTGCCGAACGCCGGTGGACGCAGTATCCAATTCTTCTGGCCGACCCAGGGGTTACCCCTGAGACTGGTCGCGTGGACCAACTCTCACCCACGCGCCGCCGCATCTCTTCACAATGGCAGACCGTTCGGTATCTGTCACGTGTGAAGCGGATCTGTCAGGTGTGGGCCCTCAGATCGACGAACGATCCGAACCGACGAACTCGCTGATCCACGGCACGACTGCTTCGCGGACGGTGACCGCCTGCGGCAGTAGTCCGTTGCTCAGCAGGAGATCGGCCGCGCGCTGCTGCTCGTCGAGGAACTCGTCGGTGACCGGGTTGACACCGAAAGGACGTCCGCGCAGTGCAGCTTCCCAGGCATCGATGCTCGCGGACCCGCCACGCTTCTCGATGTCGTCGACGAAGATCTGCGCGGCTTCGCGGGGGTTGGCTTCGATCCAGGCGTCGGATTCCTGCAGGGCCTCGATGATCGCCTGGAGGGCCTCCGGGTTGGTATCCGCGAAATCGCGCCGGGTGAACCACAGTGAGGGGTGGCTGAAGAGTCCGTCGGTGGCGATCAGCGTGCGCAGTTCGTGGTTCGCTTCGATGTCGGTCAGCCCCGGGTACGCCCCTACCCAGGCATCGATGGTGCCGTCGACGAGGTCCGCTCCACCACCGCGCACGTCGGTGTCGACAGGGACGATGTCGGACCAGGTCAGCCCCGCCTGATCCAAGGCGAACAACAAAAGTGTGGTCTGCCATGATCCGTGCGCGATGCCGACGCGCTTGCCGCGCAGGTCCTCTACCGTGTTGATCTCGGACTCTGCCTTGACTACCAGGCGCCCGTTCTCCACGCGGGGGCCGGAGATTCCGATGTAGACGAGATCGCGGCCCTGAGCCAATCCGGTGACCGGCGGCGTGAATCCGGTTCCGATCACATCGTATCCGCCCTCCTCGAACAGCCAGTCCGAGTGCAGGGCCGGCAAGGCGTTTTCCGGGTTCACTGCAGGCTTGGCGGGAAGCTCACGCAGGTCCACCCACTCGACATCGGGGAGACGGCGCTCGAGGATTCCGGTGTGGCGCAGTACGAACAGCGAATTGTTGTGTGGGAAGTATCCGACGCGAACGGTCATGAGATCTACGGTTTCCTGTTCTGAATCAGTGATGAGGGTGGCTAGATGAGGCCGCGTCGACGCGCCTCGTCGGCGAGTCCGCTACGGCCCCACTGGACCGTGAGGTTGGACGGATCGAATTCGACCGAACCGCCGAGGGTTTCGGCGATCGCCTGGAACTGCGCGCCTTCCTCGAGGAGGACGACGAACTTCGCGAGGTCGAGCAACCCGCTGCGGCCGATGACGTTGACCCCGCCGTTGGCTTCGAAGATCGCCACCAGATCGGGATCGTGTTCGAGACGCTCGAGAATGAACTCGCCCGCAGAACGGGACCGATCGATGTGCGGCGGAATCTCTCGGGAGAGCGTCAGCCTCTGCGAAGCCGCATATCGGATGGGTAGCGTCCGGTGTGTCTGGGCCCAACCGCCGAGCCACGGAGTGTGGATGTGGACAACGCTGGTGATTTCCGGATGCTCACGGAACACTGACGCGTAGCCGGTGACAAAACCGGCCGATCCGTTGCCGGACAGCACCTCTCCATCGAACGTAGCGACAACCGGTGACACCGACGGATCGTCCGCCCACGGTCCCGGGTCGTTCAGGGCGACCGCGATTTCGGTGCCGGGTACGCGTTCGACGAAGTTCACGGTCCCGTTGGCTGCAACCGTTCCAGTCTTGCGGAAGACGTCGAATGCCTTGTCTGCTGCTTTGCGCGCTGCTTCGACGAATGCTGCGGTATCGGCGTCGAGTCGAGTTTCGGTGGTGGTCATCGAGTCTCCAGTCCAGAAGGTGTGATCGGGGTGCGCTGCAGGAGGGGAAGAACTTCTTCGCCGACGCGGTATGCCTCTTCGAGATGCGGGTTACCGGCGAGGATGAAGGCGTCGACGCCTAGTTCGCGCAGCTCGTCGAGTCTTTCGGCGACCTGTTCGTAGCTGCCGACCAGTCCGAACGCCGGTCCGCCACGGATGAGGCTGAAGCCACACCACACGTTGGGCTGTACTTCCAGATCTCGGTAACCCGTGATGTGTTCGGGCACCCACCCCTTGATGCGGGCGGCGCCCACCGAGTCACCCTGCGCTGCACGGTCGGCGGCCCCCTTGTCGACGAAGGCCCAGCCTTTCTCGATCTCGGCCCACGCGGCTTCTTCGGTGTGCCGGGCAACGACGTCGATGCGTACGGCGAACTTCGGGGTGCGTCCCAGCTTGGCCGAGTTCTCCCGCACGCCGTCGATCTTGGCTCTCAGATCGGCGTACGGCTCCAGCCAGGAAAGGTAGTAATCGGAGTGCAGTCCGGCGGCGGCGACGGCTGCTGCCGAAGACCCGGAGAAGTACACCTCGGGAAACGGCTGGCCGGCAAGTCCGGGTGGAAGTGCAGCGCCGTGGGTTTGGAAGAAGCGACCGTCGAAGTCGAAAGGTTCGCCGTCCCACACACCCTTGAGGACATCGAGGAACTCGGATGTCCTGGTGTAGCGATCGTCGTGGTCGACTTTGTCGCCCCACCACAGCTGAGGCGCGCCGCCTCCACCACTGATGATGTTGTAAACCAGACGTCCGCCGGTTGCTCGCTGCAGACTGGCCGACATCCGCGCGGCCTGTACCGGGTGAAGGAACCCCGGTTGGAACGCGACCATGAAACGGTACGTGGTGGTCTCGGCGGCCAACGCTGCTGCGGTCGCCCACGGATCCTCGGTCATCGGGAAGGACGGCAGCAGTCCACCGAGGAAGCCGGCAGACTCGGAAGCCTTTGCCACTGCGGCCATGTGGTCGATGTAGCTGTATCCGTCCAACTCGCCGCCGCGGATCGCGGGAGCGATGTTGCCCGGCCCGTATCCACCGGCATCGCCGCGGTTGTAGCGACGCGGAGTACGCAGCGACGCGTGGTCGCCTTCCATCCCGATCCGCCAATAGAAATCGATGCTCATGCGGTGGCCTTCTCTTCTGTGGTGGCCTTCTCTTCCTTGCGGATCCGACCCTCGGGATCGACCAGGTGCAGGAGATGCTCGCCCGCCCGGTGCAGCTCTTCGATGTGTGGCCGACCTGACAGGACGAAACCGTCCACGCCGAGATCGCGATACGACGACAATCGCTGCGCCACTTCCTCGTAGCTTCCGACGAGGCCGATACTGTGCTCGTAGCCGATGCGGTCGAATCCGGACCACAGGATGCCGCCCCGGTCGATCTCGAGTGCAGCGGAATCGGATTCTCTCAGTTGCCGTTCGACGCGAGCCCAGGCTTCGTCGGCTGTCTCCCTCGCGATGATCGGGATGCGCAGGACCTTCTCGACGGTCCTGCCGAGTTCGGATGCTCGGTCGTCGAGGGTGGTGATCCGTGTCGACAACTCGTCACCGGAAAGGGTGAACTGATGGACATCGGCATGGTGGGCCGAGAGTTCCAGAGCTTCCGGTGAGTCTCCGGTCAGATGTACTCGGGGAAAACGGAGTCCCGACAAGATGCCTCGGAATCCGCCGCCGAGTACGTCGTAGTATTCGCCGTCGAAGTCGTAACCCGTGCCGCCGAATCCGCCGGGCAGAATCTGTTCCTCGTTCCACACGCCGCGTGCGACGGTCAGGAACTCCGCGGCGCGCGCGTTGCGGTCGGCTCCTCGAACCACGTCTCCGCGAGCAGCGGCGTCTTCGGGGTCCGTCTCTACCTTCACTCGCCATTCGAGACGACCTGCCGACAGGCGCTGAAGTGTCGCCGACATTTTGGCGGCGTAGACGGGGGTGCCGAAAGTGGGGTGAAACTCCACGACCACTCGCGAATGACGCGTCTGACGTAGGGCGGCGGCAGCAACGATCCAGGATTCTTCGCCATTCGGATCGTACGGTGCGACAACGCCGTCGACGCCCGACAGTTCGGCTGCGAGAACGATCTGTGCCAATTCGTCGAAGGGCCCGAAGTTTCCGGGGCGAACATCGGTCGCGACGGTAGTCGGTCGCTGTGGCCCGAAGCCGCCGCGACTGTTCAGGGCGGCCACGGCCCGGCGTCCGTCACCGCGCGAGGGCAGCTCCCAGTAGACGTCCGTCATTCTTCTGTGCCCTTCTGCGCGGCGACAAGTGCGCGTGCCTGTTCCAGTGGTTCGTGCGCCACCCAGGACTGCAGGTCGAAGTCGGCGGCAAGGAAGCCATGCGCATACAGGAATTGCTTCTGCACGCCGAGCAGGTCCACACGCTCGTCCGACAGGCTCAAATGCAGTCCGGTGTGGAAGTTCTCGCCGTACGCTGCCACCACACCTTCGGGCCCGGACTGTGTTTCGGTCTGCAGCACGGCTCGGACCTCGTCGATATTGGCTGCGGCCCAGTCCGCCGCTCTCAGGCTCTCGGCGAGGAAACCGACGACGATGTCCGGGCGCTGTTCGAGTAGGTCGGCATGAACTGTGATCGGTCGTGGGGTGCCGTTGTTGACGCGATCACGTAGGGATGCAGTGGAATCGAGATCGACGGCCACGACGAGGCCGTGTTCGCGGGCAACTTCCTGGGCGCGGGCACCCTTGACGTAGATGGCGTCGACGTCGCCGCGGAGCAGGGATTCGACACCCCACGTCGTGTTGCGGGTGGACGAGGCGGTGCGGACCTCGGGGGCTGCGGTCGTCGCAACCTCGACGAGGGTGACGTCGGCAAAACTCAACTCGCCCAGTCGAAGTGCGGAGGCGAAGCCGTGCAGGGCCATGGCGCGAGGAAAGCTCCTGGCCTGATCCGCCGCCCAGGCCGGGATTCCGATCCGAGCGCCGGCCAGAAGACCTGCTTCTCGGATGTCGGAGTCTCCGCGCACCAGGATCGCCTGGGCCTCGTCGATCCAGGTGAGCCCGATGAGCCGCGTCGGAGAACCACTGGCACGCGCGGCCAGTGCGGGGACGTTGCCGCCCTCGCGAATGAGTCCGGAGAGGTGGTGATCGAAATGGCGCACTGCCAATTCCGGTCCGGCATCTTGCAGTACGCCGAAACGCACTCCGGATTCGTTTGCCGTCCGGTCGAGCCAACCGAGACTGTTGGCGAGACCGCTGGCGGTGGGAACGGGGCAGCGGGTGTACCAGAGTGTGTCGATTGCGGAATCAGCGATCAATGTCATGACTGTCCTGTCCGTCGGGGAAGGTGCGGCCGACACCGAGTTCCTTCAGGAAACTCGCTCGGTAGCGCAAAGATTCGGGATCGTTTCGATCGCGGGGGCGTGGCAGGTCGATGTCGACGTCCACGGCAAACCCGCCCTTGTCGAGGATGAGCACGCGGTCGGCAAGTCGTACGGCTTCGTCGACGTCGTGCGTGACGAGTAGTACAGCCGGACGGTGGCGGGCGACCAGATCGCCTACCAAGTCTTGCATTTGGAGCCTGGTCAAAGCGTCGAGGGCCGCGAACGGTTCGTCGAGCAGTAATAGTTCAGGTTCGCGAACGAGAGCGCGCGCCAATGCGACGCGTTGGGCCTCGCCGCCGGAGAGGGTGGCCGGCCAGGCACGGTGCTTGTCCGCGAGGTTGACCTCGGAGAGTGCGTTGCGTGCATTGTCGGTCACCTGACGTGACCGCTTCTGTCCGACTGTGACATTGGCCAGAACTCGCTTCGACGGTATCAATCGCGGTTCCTGGTAGACGACCGTGCGGTCGCGCGGAACCAGCACCTCGCCGCTGTCCGGTGCTTCCAAACCGGAGAGCACTCGCAACAGGGTCGTCTTGCCGGTGCCGCTGGGGCCGAGGAGAACGACGAACTCTCCGCGTGTGATCTCGAGGTCGATACCTCCCAGAACAGTCTTGTCACCGAACGACTTCCGCACTCCGGTGAGTGAGACTGCCACTGGTGATCCGGCTCGTCGTTCGGCCGCAGTGGTGCCGGTCCGCTCACGCGTTGCCAGCGGCGGGAGTGGTGCTTCGGTGGTCGGCAGCGAGCCGACGGTCGTGTTCGTCATCGCGCCACCGACAATCTCCGCCACGGCATGGAGTACCGCTCGATCAGCCTGACCACGGCGTCGAAGATGAGACCCAGCGCCGCGTACATGACGATGCACAGAACCATGTAGTCGGTGCGGTTGTATTCCTGCGCCAGAGTGACCAGGTATCCGATGCCCTCACGTGTGCCGACCTGCTCGGCGGCGATCAATCCGGTGATGCTGAGCGACAGGCAGATTCGAAGCCCCATCAGAACGCCGGGGAGGGCGGTCGGAAGAATCGCTCCGAACACCAGTCGCCAACCTGTCAGTCCGAAACCCTGTGCCGCTTCGACCATCTTGCGATCGACCCCGCGCACTCCCAGGTAGGTGTACGCGTACATGGGGGCGACGGTCGCGACCGCGATCAGGACCACCTTGAAAGTTTCGTCGATACCGAACCAGGCGATGAACAACGGAACGAGCGCGAGGAACGGGACCGCGCGATTGATCTGCATGGCCCCGTCGATCAGTTCTTCGCCGAGCGAGGAGAGACCGGAGAGAACCCCGAGCACCAATCCGACGATCACACCGACCGAAACACCGAGTGCAGCACGTTGAAGCGACGCGAGACCGAAGTCGACCAACTGACCCGACTGGTACAGCTCGGCGAATGCCGTCCACACCGCCGGAGGTCCGGCCAGGATCTCTTCGCGGATCAGTCCGGTAGCGGATCCGATCCACCATCCGGCAACCAGCAGCGCGGGCACGAGGAAGCGGCGGGGGATCGAGACCCACTTGGGCCTGCTGCGATTGCGCCGGTAGCGGGGCGTTTCGAGTTGCGGATGCTCCACTGACGGCGACGCCGTTCGTGCGGGCCGGGTCAGCGTCACCATCGGGTCACTTCCCCTCGGTGGTGGGCGCTGCCGCTGCCGAACCTGCCACAGCACCCTGGAGGTCGAAGATCACATCGCTGCCCTTGAGGGGCTGCTGGATCACCTTGTTCTCGGCGAACAGCGTGGAGATGGATTCGAGGTCGGTAGCGTCGGCTGCAGTCGGGTAGCGGAAGTTGGTGATCTGGCCGCCGAGGGTGATCGCGTCGTCGAGTCGCTGTCCGGAGAGTGCACGCGGACCGGTCTGTTCGAAGACGTTCTCGAAGGCTGCTGGGTCGGCCTGCTGCTTCGCGGTGAGTTCCTGGGTGACCTCGAGGAACTTCTGGACAACCTCGGGATGGGCTTCGAGTACTGCGGTGCGGCCGGCGATGATGGTGCTGTCCACGGAGTCGATGCTCGCCTCGGTTGCGATCTCGACCGCGCCCTTGGCCTTCGCCTCCTGATACGGAATCAGGAACGATGCCCACGCGTCGACCTGCCCGGTGGAGAACGCCGACGCCGCGTCAGCCTGTTGCAGCGGAACGCGTTCGACGGAATCGATCGGCACTCCGGCCTGTGTCAGGGCCTTGAGCGTGATGTACTCGCCCTTACCTGCAGGGTTGACGGCGATGCGCTTGCCGGCCAGATCTGCGACGGTCTTGATTCCGGATTCCGGAGTGGCGATGATGCCGGCCTGGTCCTTGTTGTACGGGTCGGACGTGGCGAAGATGCGGACACCCACGTCCTTGGACAGTGCGCCGACGACGGGACTGTATGCGCCGGTTTGGATGTCGAGTTCTCCGCTGTTGAACAGTTTGAGGTTGGAGCTGAATCCCGGTGTGGTCTTGACCCATTCGATCTTTGCACCCAGCGGTGCCAGCGCCTCGTCGTAGGTTCCGTCACGCTTGCCGACGGCGATGGCACCGGAGTTTCCGGGATCGAAGACTTTGAGCGTGAAGTCGGCGCTGGAATTGCCTGCGGCGCTGTCGGAATCGGAAGACCCACACGCCACCGCCAACCCGGCCAGCGGGATCATGGCGAGCGCAGCGGCAGCTCGTGGCAGTCGGCGGAAGCGGGACATGTATGTGGCTCCTTCAGGCGTTGATTCGTCAGAACTGACGACGATGACGCTATTGGGTGCCTGTCCGTTTTACCCCCGTTTGTTTTCTGGAGATTGGAAATCTTGACAACATCGGAAGTCTGTTCATCTGGGCTTTTATGGACCGTCGTCTGGTTCCTTTCCACCTGATGGAAAGGATGGCCGGACTGCTGGGTCCGTGTTAGCGTCCGATTCTCAGGTCGATCAGGCCACAGCGAAAGGATCGTTCGTGACGGACGCACGCGGCGCGGGAGTTCAGACGGTAACCCGTGCCCTGACCATGCTCACATGTTTTCGCAGTGGCGAAGAACTGGGAGTCTCGGAAGTTGCGCGGCGACAAGAGCTTGCGGTCAGCACCACGCATCGATTGCTGCAGTCTCTCGTCGACGCGGGGTTCCTCGAGAAGGACGACGCAACCAGTCGGTATCGCATCGGCGCGGCGCTGGCGGCTTACGGACAGGTCTCCTACCGGCAGCATCGGATCTATCTGTCCGAGCCCTATTTGGAGCAATTGGCCGCGACGACAGGAGCATCCGCCTCCCTGGCAGTGCGAAGCGGAAGTGAGGTGGTGTTGCTCGGATTCAGTCGGTGGCGCGAGGCCGACGGGCACGTGCTCCAAGGTGTCCGCCTTCCCTTGCATGCGAGCGCACTGGGGAAGGCCTTTCTGGCTTGGTCCGATGTCGACGATTCCGAGCTCGCTGCGCTGCCACGTGAAGCGACCACTCAGCGTGCGATCACCGACGTTGCCGGTATCCGCCGGGAATTGGAACTGACTCGTGAGCGAGGATACGGATTCAACGACGAGGAGTTGACCCCGGATTACCGAACGATCGGAATTCCGATCATCGATGGATCCGGCACTGTGCGTTACGCTCTCGGGCTTCGTGGTCCGGTCGAGCTGATGATCGACGAACGGATTCCGTTCCTCGCCGACCTTGCCAAGGTGACTGCGCGACAGATCGGTGAAGTGCTTCTCTGAACTGGCGTGAAGTGCTTGTGGCAGATCCGGCCGAACGTGATTACCGTTGAAGCCGAGGGCGCGATCGCACAATGGCTACGCGACGTGACCGCGTCCTCGCGAGCGTGGAGACGAGTGATGACGACGATCGGTGTCGTTGCCCTGGTGCTGGGCGTCCTGTTGATCGTGGTCGAGGCGCATGCCCCAACCGCGGGGGTGCTCGGTGTGCTTGGAGCACTCATGATCGGTGCCGGCGTCTGGATGCTTTTCACATCCGACGGTATCGGGCAATTGATCGCGATCCCGGTGACGGCGGGGGTCGCGGTAGTCGGCCTGGGCGTGGTGGCGGTAGCGAGTCGAAAAGCGCTTACCGCGCGCCGCGCTCCCGTGCGTACCGGGACGGAATCTCTTGTCGGTTCCGACGCGACCGTTCGCAGTTGGACGGGCGTGCAGGGGCAGGTCGAGCTTGACGGCGGATTATGGAGTGCTCGAATGGAATTCGGGTACGACGACTCCGTGCCTGCCGTGGGCGAATTCGTCGTCGTAGAGCAGGTACGAGGCCTGACTCTGAAAGTGCGCCGTCGTGAACCGTGGGAGCTGCCGCTATGACCACCGTGCTTGTCATGTTGTCCGTGTTTGTCGTGCTGATTGCAGTCCTTGTGGGAATGTCGGTGAGAGTTCTGCGCGAGTACGAGCGCGCGGTGGTGTTCCGCCTCGGCCGATTGATCACCTTGAAAGGCCCAGGCCTGGTGATTCTGGTGCCGGCGATCGATCGCATGGAACGGGTCAGTCTGCGAACCGTCACGCTGAAAATACCGGTCCAAGAAGTGATTACCCGCGACAATGTTCCTGTGAAGGTCACCGCCGTCACGTACTTTCGGGTCGTCGACGCTGACCGTTCGATAGTCGAAGTCGAGGACTTTCTGGCCGCCACCTCGCAGATCGCCCAGACCACACTGCGCTCCATCCTCGGTAAAGCTGAGCTGGACTCGCTGCTATCCGAACGGGAACGCCTCAACGAGGATCTGCAGAAAGTCATCGACCAGCAGACCGAACCGTGGGGCGTCAAGGTCACGACCGTCGAGATCAAGGACGTCGAGATTCCAGCCAACATGCAGCGCGCCATCGCCAGGCAAGCTGAGGCCGAACGTGAACGTCGAGCCAAGATCATCAACGCCGACGCAGAGTTTCAGGCTTCGGCCAAGCTCGCCGAGGCGGCCGAGGTGATCAGCCGCAATCCGACCACCCTGCAGTTGCGTTATCTACAGACGCTTCACGAGATCGGTAGCGAGAACAACTCCACCGTTGTCTTCCCCTTGCCGCTGGATCTTGTCCGGCCCTTCATGGGCGGCCAAGCGGAGGTTTCCACAGTCACCCAAGAACATGCCCGTTCTGTCTGGAATGCGAAAGTTGTTGATTAGCAGCTAGTTTCATCTCGAAATTCTCTTGTATTCGAAACTGTGTTCGAATACGATTGCTGCATGGACAGTCGGGATGCGTGGCAACTGGATGGCGAGGACCTCAAGAGTGAGGTTCTCGATCTGGTGCACGCTCGGCACGAGTTGCAGTCGCGGATGGTGTTGCTGATTGTGGAGATGTTTTCCCGAGAGGTTCTCGGTGGGAAGGGTTTTCGGGCGATCGCGCAGTGGTTGCACGGTTCGACGAATCTCGAGATCGGCGAGTGCAGCCTGCTGGTCGGGTTGGCGCGGTTGCTGATGCTCGAACCCGTTGTCGGCGATGCGTTTCACCGGGGTGATGTGGATGCGTTGAAGGCGCGGCAGGTGGCGTCGTTTTGTCAGCATCCGCCGAAGAATATGACCCTGGCGGATGTGGACAAGGCTCGCGGGATTCTGTTGGGGTTGGCGTCGAAGAACATTGCGGATTGTGATGCGGTGCGGGCGGCGATTCGGCGGATCGAGAAGCAATTTGGCAAGCGTGAGGACGGTGTTCCGGTCGGGGAGGATTCGGAGCGCAACGAGTTCTACGCCTCGAAAGGCTTGTACGGCAGAGTGACTGTGAAGGGTGATCTGGATGCTGTGAACGGGGCGCGGTTGATCACGTTGTTGTCGAGTCTGTCGGCTCCGACGCCGGAGAAGGACGGCGTGAAGGACACCCGCACGCCGGCATTACGGCGTGCGGACGGGTTTTGTGAATTGTTGCGGCGGTATGAGCGGGCGGGGTTGGGTCCGATCGAGGGCGGCGTGAAACCGCACATCACCGTTACCGCTAGCGCGAAAGACATGACGGACCTTAAAGTTCTGAAAGACCTGTTGCCGTCCACCGAGGAGTTGGGGTTTGCGTGGACGGATTGGGTGGGCCCGATCAGCCTCGACACTGCCCGGATGTTGGCGTGCGACTGCACCGTCACCCGAATCTTGTTGGACGAGAATGGTGTTCCGCTCGACTGCGGTAAGGAAGCGAGAACGGCGACGGTTCCGCAGCGGCGGGCGTTGGCGGTGCGGGATGGTGGGTGTGCGTTTCCGGGGTGCGGGACTCCGTCGGGGTGGTGCGATGCCCATCATATTGTTCACTGGGGTGATGGTGGCCCAACAGATCTCGACAACCTGATCTTGTTGTGCGGTCATCATCATCGGACGCTGCATCATACGGAGTGGCGGGTGGAGATCGGCCCGGATCGGAAGTCGGTGTTCTATCCACCGATGTCGATCGATCAGCACCCGATCGGCGGGAACAGCCCACCTACAGCAGCCTGAACGGGCGCAACTGAATACGTACACACCGGGGCATAGCCATGCCCCGGTGCGAGCTGCGTTTGTCGGAGTCGCGTGTGCGGTCAGAGCATCGTCGAGATATGGTCCGGAAGCGCGACACCTGAGTCGAGATCCTCGGACGGGATCGGTTCACCGAAGTGCGTAGCTGCGGGAACTACTCCAGCCCAAACGGTTTCGACACCAATGTCGGCGGCATCGTCGCCGGGGCCGCCGGTGCGGGCCTTGACGGAAGCCTCGTACAACGGCAGTGCAAGAACGATGGTTGCCGCCATTTCCTTGCGCGTGTGATCCCGCAAGTGTTGGGAACGTCCGGGAACCACCTGGTCGACGATCAGATTCAAAGCCTTCACTCGCTCGTCGCCGTCGGTCACGACTCGAGGTGATCCGATGATGACGCCGCTGCGGTAGTTCATCGAGTGGTGGAAGCCCGACCGAGCCAACACGAGCCCGTCGAGGATCGTGATGGTGACGCAGATTTCGCTGTCCGGAGCCAAGCTTCGCGAGGCCACCGAGCCGTGAACATAAATAGACCCGCCGCGGTCAGGGCCGTCGAGGTCGAACCCGTACGCGGTGGGAAACACCATGGGAACTCCGCCGACGGTCACGCCCATGTGGCACAGCTTCGCGGACTGCAAGACGTCGACGAGTGCCGCGCGTTCTGCGACGCCGTGGTGGCGGGCGCGCTTGTGCGTCGTACGTGCTGTCGGGGACAGCGGAATAGGTGCAGTGGGGGCAGGAGCAGGGGCAGCAAAGACAACGGAATCTGTCATGCAGACAATCCTGGTGGCAAAGTGGCTTCAAGTCATGGTCCAATCAGTGGAGACTTCGATAGGCCACTTCGATTTGCCACTTCCGAGAGGGTTCAGAATGTTTCTTCCTTCGGCGGTGGCCGTCGTCCTCGACCGGACAGATCGGCGGGCGCTCCCGATCCAGATTGCCGACCACCTCAGAGCTGATATCCGCAGTGGTAAGGCGGCAGTGGGACTGAGGTTACCCAGTTCCCGGAAGCTGGCGGCGGAGCTCGAGGTGGCGCGGGGCGTCGTGGAACGGGCGTATGAGCAGTTGATCGCAGAGGGGTGGCTTGTCGCTGTACACGGTTCGGGCACCTTCGTTGCCGAGGCGCCCTCTCCCGCGGTCACTCCCACGACTACACCGAAGAAGACCGCCGACAAGATGTCGCCCAGGGTGCAGCTCCGGCCAGGCGTGCCGTGGACACCGCCGCGTGCATCGGCAGCGTGGCGGCGGGCGTGGCGTGATGTCGGGTCCAAACCGCCACCATTCGAGGATCCCGATCCTGCGGGTGACTACGAATTGCGTTCGGCACTATCGGAATTGCTGGCAAGAGCCCGCGGAATGTCGGTTGAACCCGAGAGAATCCTGATCACCTCAGGTGCCACGCATGGTCTCGGCCTCGCCCTGTCGGCTCTGCGTACCCGTGGTGCTGTTCTGGCGATGGAAGATCCCGGATACCGGTATGCGTCCTCGGCCGCAACAGCCTGTGGATGGTCGCTGCTCGACGTGCCCGTCGACGCTCATGGTCTCTGTGTCGACCAACTCGAAACGGCGTCGGAGAGCGTCCGCGGTGTGTATGTGACACCGTCCCATCAGTATCCGACAGGTGGGCTGCTTCCGGTAGGTCGGCGCAACCAGTTGATCGAGTTCGCCCGCGCCCGCGACGTCGTCCTGTTCGAGGACGATTACGACTCCGAATTCCGTTACGACGTAGCGCCTTTGCCTGCGCTCGCCCAGTTGGCTCCTGATCGGGTGGTGTATCTCGGAACGGTTGCCAAAACGCTCGGCGCCGGAATTCGATTGGGCTGGTTGGTAGCTCCCCTCGACCTGGTCGACCGCATAGCAGTACACCGCAAGCGAATCGGCGACTTCCCGTCGGTTCCGCTGCAGCAAGCACTCCTGTCCCTGCTCCGTGACGGCGAATGGGATCGGGCGGTACGTACCGCCCGGCGCAGGTACCGGGAGCGCGATCGGGCGGTCGAGGAAGCGCTGTCATCGTTCGGTGAACTGCGGGGTCTCGGCGCCGGCATGCACACGACGCTCATGCTCGACGCGGATCTGGCAGCCACCGTCGCTCGTGAGGCACTTGAACACGGCGTCGAAGTGCCCACCCTGGTCGAGTCCACCCGAACGCACGGAGACCCCGGCGGATTGGTCATCGGCTACGGGCGAGTGGAATCCGCGGACCTCGAATATGCGCTCGAGGTGATAGCCGAGTGCCTCGCACGTCACAGCGCGTGAAGTCTCGTTGATCGGGAGTGCGGCAACGGATGGGCGTGGTCCAGTTCTAGCGTCTGCTCGTGACGATCCGAAGCCAGACCTTTCCGCACCTGCTCGCACCAGGCACCATCGGCCCGATGACCGTGCCCAATCGCGTGGTTCTCCCTGCGATGGACATGAACCTGTGTGAAGACGGGGAAATCGAAAAGGGCGACATCGACCACTTCGTGGCTCGTGCGGCCGGTGGAACGGGTCTGATCATCACCGGTTGCTGCGCTGTTGCGTACCCGCTGGGCTGCACCAGCCGCAAGGAACCGGGGCTCTCCGAAGACCGGTTCATCCCCGGACTCAAAGCGCTGGCCGACGCGGTGCACGACGCAGGCAGCAAGCTCTGTGTGCAGATGACACACCACGGCAAGGTGGCGCGCATCGATACCCTCGACGGCCGACCGCAGCTGGTCCCGTCCACACCGAAGCCGCCGGGTGACATGAGTGCGATGGCCGATTGCACGCCCGAAGAACTGGGCAAGATGGCTGCCATCAACGAGGGCAAGAGGGCGACCTACCACGAGGCCACCAAGGAAGATCTTGATTGGCTCGTCCGCATGTTCGCCGAGGCTGCCGGACGGGTGAAAGCGGCGGGCGGCGACGCCGTCGAGATTCACTGTGCCCACAACTACGTCCTCGGAGCGTTCCTGAGTCGGTACACGAATCAGCGCAGCGATGAGTACGGAGGTTCCATGGAGAACCGTGCTCGCCTGGCTTGTGAGGTCATTCGGGCGGTCAAGGAGGAGATCGGCGGTGCGCTTGCCGTCATCGTGCGTCTGGCCGGTCAAGAGTACGGCGAAACCGACGGGCTGACCGTCGACGAGGCTGCTGCGGCCGCCAAGATGTTCGAAGAGGCCGGCGCTGACGCCATTCATGTCACCGGTACCGCGCTGAATGCTTTTGCCAACTTCACCGACGGCCCCCTGCCCGACAAGGTCGGCTACTACACGGACAATGCAACGCGAATCAAGCAGGCGATATCGATCCCCGTGATCACGGTCGGACGTATGCTCCCCGAGGTCGGCGAGAAGATGATCGCGGAAGGTCGCACGGACTTCGCCGCAATGGGCCGTCAGCTCCTGGCCGACCCACAGTTAGTGAACAAACTCAAAGACGGTGTACCCGAGCGGGTTCGACCTTGCATCAATTGCTACGTCTGCGTGCAGGAGAACTTCTGGGACGAGACCCCGCTGTGCGCGGTGAACCCTGCCCTGGGCAACGAAGCGCTGCTCCCCTTCGTTCGGACCAGCACCCCGAAACACGTTGTTGTGGTCGGAGCGGGCCCCGGTGGTCTCGAAACGGCTCGCGTGGCCGCTGAACGTGGGCACCGAGTCACGGTGTTGGACAAATCCGATCGCCTCGGCGGCACCCTGTGGTTCTCGAGCCTCACTACCCCGGACAACGGGCGTCTGCTCAGCTGGTTGAAAGTGGAGATCGAGCGTCTCGGTGTCGATGTTCGACTGAAGACCGAAGCCTCGGTTGCTTCGATCCGGGCACTGAACCCCGACGCCGTAGTCGTGGCCACCGGTGCAGTTCGTGAGCGGCCTAGTGTTCCGGGCGGCGGCTTGCCGCACGTGCACACCGGTGATTCGTTGCGCGCGTTGATGACCGGAGCGGGAGACGTCTCACAGGTGCCGCCGTTCCTGCGGACGATGGCCAAGTTGGGCAAGCTGTCCGGTATCACCAAGAGCCCCGCGGCGATTCGAGCTGTGACCCGCAAGTTCCTGCCCATGGGTAAGGACGTTGTCGTGATCGGTGGTTCGCTTGTCGGACTCGAGCTTGCGGAGTTCCTGGCCGAGCGAGGTCGCAATGTGACGCTGATCGAAGAAGGCCAGCAGTTGGGTATTCCGATGGCGATGCCGCGCCGCTGGACGGCTGTGCGCCACGCCAAGCATGTCGGTGTGGACATTCACCGCAATTCAACGGTCCAGCGAATCACGAAGGAACTCGTCGAATTCCGTTCCGGTGAAAAGACACTGACCGCTCCGGCCGACATGGTTGTCGTCGCGTCGGGGGTGTCAGCGCAAGCGCCGCTGGCCGACGCTCTGATCGGCGTCGTCTCCGACGTGCACGTGGTCGGTGACGCGGTGAACGTCGACTACATCGAAGGTGCGATGCACACGGCGTGGAAAGTTGCGATGGATCTTTGACCCATCCCCTAGGTAGCACTTTGTGCCGCAACGATGTCCGGCCACCATCGGGCCGCGACATCGGGGTGCGCGCGTAGTCGACTCTTGAGGGCGTTCGCCCCGTAGGAATCGTGGATCGGGTTGTTCGCGTCCACGGTGACGCCGGTGGCGCGCGCCGCCAGCTCGGGCGGTAGGTCGAACTCCGGGATCTGCGCTGCGTAGTTCGGGTTGAAGAAGAACGGCACCGAGATACGTTCACCGTCACCTTCGGGTGAAACTACCCGGTGCACAGTCGCTTTCAAGTAGCCGCCGGTAGCGACCTCGAGAAGTTCGCCGATGTTGACCACCAGCGCCCCGTCGATCGGCGGGGCGTCGATCCAGTCGCCGTCGTGCTCGACCTGCAGACCGCCCTTGCCCGGTTCGACATAGAGCAGAGTCAGTACACCCGCGTCCTTGTGCCCGCCGACGCCCTGGGAGCCGGCACCTTTCGGGCGGCCCGGGTAACGCACCACCTTGATGAGGATCGACGGATCGTGAGCGAACGCGTCGTCGAAGATGTTCGCATCCTGGCCCAGGGCTACCGCCCATTCGCGTAAGAGGCTCAATGCGATCGAGGTGAGTGTGTCGTTCCACTCGGTGATGACGTCGCGGAGTTCGGGAAGGGCGTCGGGCCACTGGTTGGGGCCCTGCAGGATCTCCCAGGCCGGTGAGGTGTCGGTGCGCTCGGCCGCGGGCTGTTCGGCGCCGATGTCGATCTGCTCGCGCCAGTCCTGCTTGCCTTCGGTCAGTTCGCCGCCGAGCCTGGTGTACCCACGGAAGTGCGGGCTGCGGACGTTCTCGATCGCGAGCTTCTCGGCAGTCGGTAGCGCGAAGAACTCGCGGGCGACGGCGAGGAGGCGTCGCTGCAGTTCGTCGGGAATTCCGTGGCCGACCAGGTAGAAGAATCCGACCTCGTGGGTGGCCTCGCGGAGCTGAGTGCGGAACTGCTCGGCGGTGTCGGGGTTCTGCGCAAGCGACAGATCGAGCACTGGCAGCGACGTAATCGACATGGGGTCCTCGATCCGTGTGATGGTTCTGATGTCCATCATTCCACGCTGATCGGCACCCGGACCCGCTCGGCGATTCGGCAGCCGCAGGCGTGATTACCCGCGCGGATGCGGAAACACCCTGCGGATAACAGAATCGGGGCCTTGCGCCATTGGCGCAAGACCCCGAATCAGCGTGAACCTAAATCAGGCCTCGTCGGCCCGGCGTCTAGCTACGCCTCATCGGCTCCGATGATGAACGCTTCGAGCTCGATGCGAGCCTTGTCGTCGGCCATCTGGACCGGCGGGGACTTCATCAGGTAAGCGGAAGCCGGGTAAACCGGTCCACCGATGCCGCGGTCTTTGGCGATCTTGGCTGCGCGGACGGCGTCGATGATGATGCCGGCAGAGTTGGGCGAATCCCAGACCTCGAGCTTGTACTCCAGGTTCAGGGGAGCGTCACCGAAGGCGCGGCCTTCGAGGCGGACGTATGCCCACTTGCGGTCGTCGAGCCACTCCACGTAGTCCGAGGGACCGATGTGGACGTTGCGGTCGTGAACCTTGCCGGCGAGTGCGCCGGTCAGGTTGGACGTCACGGCCTGGGTCTTGGAAACCTTCTTGGACTCCAGGCGATCACGCTCGAGCATGTTCTTGAAGTCCATGTTTCCACCGACGTTGAGCTGGTAGGTGCGGTCCAGCACGACGCCGCGGTCTTCGAACAGTTTCGCCATCACGCGGTGGGTGATGGTGGCGCCGACCTGGCTCTTGATGTCGTCGCCGACGATCGGGACGCCGGCGTCCTTGAACTTGGCAGCCCACTCCGGATCGGAAGCGATGAAGACGGGCAGGGCGTTGACGAATGCAACGCCTGCGTCGATCGCGCACTGTGCGTAGAACTTGTCAGCGTCGTCGGAACCGACGGGCAGGTAGGAGACGAGGACGTCGACCTGAGCGTCCTTGAGTGCCTTGACGACGTCGACGGGCTCGGCGTCGGACAGCTCGATGGTCTCGGCGTAGTACTTGCCGATGCCGTCGAGGGTCGGGCCACGCTGAACGGGAACGTCCAGGGGCGGGACGTCGGCGATCTTGATGGTGTTGTTCTCGCTCGCGAGGATCGCCTCGGAGAGGTCGAAGCCGACCTTCTTGGCGTCGACGTCGAACGCAGCGACGAACTGCACGTCGCGGACGTGGTACTTGCCGAACTTGACGTGCATGAGGCCGGGGACCGTCTGGGTCTCGTCGGCATCCTTGTAGTAGTGGACGCCCTGAACCAGGGACGAGGCGCAGTTACCCACGCCCACAATGGCTACGCGCACCGCGGTGCTGTTCTCACCCATGGTCGGGTTCTCCTTCTTTCCGGGATGTTCCTGTTGTCGATTGCTCGGCTGCGATCAATTCGTTGAGCCAACGCACTTCGCGTTCACTCGATTCGAGTCCGAGCTGATGGAGCTGACGGGTATAGCGGTCCAGCGATCCGCTGGCCCGACCGACGGCCTCGCGGAGCCCCTCACGGCGCTCCTCGACCTGGCGTCGCCTGCCTTCGAGGATCCGCATCCGCGCTTCTGCGGGGGTGCGGCTGAAGAAGGCGAGGTGAACGCCGAAACCGTCGTCGGTGTAGTTCTGCGGCCCGGTGTCGGCGACCAGTTCGGTGAACCGTTGCCGACCTTCCGGAGTGAGCTGGTAGACGCGACGCGCCCGACGCTTGAGCGTGCCGGTGGCAGTGTCGACGTCTTCCGAGATCAATCCGTCGGCTTGCATGCGCCGCAGTGCCGGGTACAGCGATCCGTACGAGAACGCGCGGAATGCGCCGAGCAGACCAGTGAGCCGCTTACGCAGCTCGTATCCGTGCATCGGTGACTCGAGGAGCAGCCCGAGGATTGCGAGTTCGAGCAACTGACAAACCTCCCGAGTCGTTGAACCTAACCGCTTGATGCGATAACCAACTATATCGCGCCGATATATAAAACCACACTGCGGCCCGATACGTGTACCAAGGTGTCACGGCTAGATCAGGGGGCGAACGGGTAGACGCTCAACGGCTCGCCCGACAGTGTGGTCTCCAAGTGGCCGGAGTCGTCGGCCTCGTTTCTCACGTACATAGAGACGGTCGGCTCGTTGGCTCGGCCGATGGTGGGGTATTCGAAACGGATCTGGTCGACCACTCCGCCCGGAACCCGGAGCGTTTCCGGAGCGCCGGCGATCAGCCGCGCCAGAACCTCGAGATCGACCGTCGACAGGTCGATTGTTCGTGTCCCGGTTTTTCGGGGTGAAGGTGTCGACCAGGATTTGAAGTCACCATCGTAGATGTATCTGACGTAGTTGCCGGGCTGATCATGGGCCACTCGTTCTACGGTTGCGTTTTCGGTACTGAGCGAGACGGTATCGGCGATGGTGTCGCCGAATTCGGCCCGGTAATCGTCGATGAACTGCGCCACGCCGTGGCCGGTCATCAGATTCGGGATCGGTGCGTCGGTCCCGAGCGGTGACGTGTCCGGGTTGGTGGCCGAACCGATCAGCGCCCCGACGACACCGGCGACAAGTACGACGGCCGCAGCAGCTTTCACCGATTTCGGTGGCGCAGGCAGGCGGGGCCGGACCACCTCGGTGTCGAGATATCGAGAGGGGATCTGAAGGTCATTCACGAGAACCTGAAGGTCGTGAATTGTTTTGGCGGACATTGCTTTTGATGTTCGAGACTCGTATTCTCCGGCATGTAGCTGCCCGTCTGCGAGGGCGTTGTCCAGCACCCCACAGGTATCGGCTCGGTCGGAATCTCGTGCACGTTTAGACGGGGAGGGACTCGACGGCATGATCTGATTCCTAATCGGTGAAGGCGTAGACGCGGACGAGTTCGCCAGCGGAGGTGGTATTGACGAATCCGCCTTCGCCGAAGCTGTTTTTCGCCGAAATATCCAGCAGCGGTTCTTCTCCGGCAGTGTACGAAATGTAGTAGACCTGGGCGTCGGGCACATTGACGTGCCGCTGGATCGCCTCGATGTTTCGTCGTACGGCTTCGAGATCAATCGCGTCGAGATCGACTGTCGCAGTGTCGATCTTACGGCTTTCCGGATCGCCGTCCGCAGTGAAGCCGCCGCGAAAGGAGTACTTGATCTTCCGGTTGGGTTGACCGGGAACAGCGAGGGAGAAATAGGCTGCGCTGTTGTTGAAGGTGATCTCGTCGACGACGGTGGAGCCGAACTTTTCCCGCAACCGGTCACGTAAGAGGGCGATCCCTTCCGCGCTCGCCATGAAGGGTGTGGGTATGACCAAGGGCTCCGGGTTCGGGACAACGGCAGGCGCAACTGCGGACGGCGGCGTCACGGGATCTCGGTGCGTGAGCGAATAAGCCCCGACGCCGACGACCAGCGCTGCCGCCACCGTTGCCGCTGCGAACCACGGCACCGGTCGTTTTGGTGGGCGACGTCGATCGGACGGCGGATTCGCTGCGCCCTGCAAGTCTGCGACGATGGCGGCCAGTTCGTCGAGAGTGCGCGCTTTCGCCACCGCCTGCGCGGCAGCGCGATGCTCGGCGGCGTTCAACTGTCCGTCTCCGAACGCCGCATCGACGACGGCCGCGGTTGTCTCCCTGTCCCGGTTTGCGGCGCGGGTGTTCGGCGGATATTTCTGGGCCATGCCGAGAATCCTAAATTCAAGGCCTGTGCGTCAGAACACCCTGCCGTCGAAGGTCATCTTGCGCACGCCCGTGTACGCCCCGGTGTCGTCGACGACGTAGATGCTTATCACCGGCGCACCCGAATCGGCCAAGGTGATGTGGTCCACGCGGGTACCGGCCAGCGCGGCGGGGGACTGTGCGATCACCGATACCAAGGCGTCGCGGTTCACGTTGGTGAGGTCCATGTCCGTGTTGCCGGCCACCGACGCGGGTTCGTCGGACGGAGTGAGAGTGCCGCGGAAATCGAAGTTCCGGAAGTTCCCTGATCCGTCGACGCGGCCGACCACCGCTCGATCGGGGTAAAAGGTCGCAACCCGCACCGTCTCGGAACCGTACGTCGCGACGAACGACGCGAAGACGTCGTCGATGCCGGTGGGAGTAAACGGAGAATCGGCAGGCTCGGTGCTTGCTGTGAACCGTTCGACCACCTCGGCCGGCGGCTCGAGCGGACCGCGTTGGGCTGCAGCCAGTGCAATCGCGCCCGCCACCGCCGCAGCGGCCAGCGAAACGTAGAGCACTTTTCGTCGAAAGGTCACGTGGGGAGATTTCACGCGCGCACGAGGTGCAGCTTCCTGTAGATCGCCGATCAACGACGCCAACTCGACCACCGTCGTGGCAGTTCGCGCTTGCTCGGTGCGATCGAAGTATTCGGCGGCGCCCAGTTGTCCCTCGGCGTAAGCGGCGTCGAGTCTGGCGCAGGCGTCGATACGGTCCGTATCGCGTGCGCGGGTGGCCGGCGTCTTGGAAGAACTCACAGGTTCCAATGATAATTGCTGGTCGCCATGCGTCCGGACCGCAAAATGTGTTCATCGTGACCCTCCCGAACCGTCCGTGGCGGCACGGACGCACGTACGCTGGTCAGGTGCGGATACAGCGGCAAGTTGTGGACTACGCGCTCGCGCGTCGGTCTGTGCTGGCCGAAGTGTCTGCGGGTAGGACCGACGTCAAGCAAGTGTGTGACGCCGATCCGTACCTACTCAGAGCCGCGAAGTTCCACGGCCGGGGCAGCGACGTCGTCTGCCCCATTTGCCGCAAGGAACAGTTGACGCTCGTGTCCTGGGTGTTCGGCGACAAGCTCGGTCAGGTTTCGGGATCGGCCCGAACCTCGGACGAGCTCGCTCGGCTTGCGGAAACAGCAGAGGAGTTCACGGTGCACGTTGTAGAGGTGTGCCGTACCTGCAGTTGGAACCACTTGGTGCAGTCCTATGTGCTCGGCGCAGTACCTGCGCCGCCGCGACCGCGGCGAGCACGCCCACCAAGCCGGCGCACCGCCAGCGAGTAACGCCACACCCGAAGAAGGGCCCGATCGAAGTCTGCACGTGATCGGTCCGTGACCACTGGAGATTTGATTCGTGAGTTCCCCCAGCAACAACAACCCGGGAGGCAACAACCCGGGTGGCCGTCCCGTCGGTCCCAACCGTCCCGCCGGACCTCCTCAGGGTCGTCCGCCGCAGGGACGTCCGCAGGGTCCACCTCCGCAGGGTCCACCTCCGCAGGGACGCCCTCCGATGGGTCCGCCCCCTCAGGGTCGTCCGCCGCAAGGTCGTCCGATGGGACCCTCGCCTCAGGGTCGTCCGCCGCAAGCCCGACCTTCGGGCCCGCCTCCTCAGGGCCGCCCCGCCGGTCCCCCGCCTCAGGGTCGTCCGTCGCAAGGCCGACCTGCCGGCCCGCCGCCTCAGGGTCGCGCCTCCGGCGCTCAGGCAAACGAACCGACCCAGCGCGTCGCGGCAGCAGCAGCGACCACCCGTAGCAACGCGGGCACCCGCCCGCCGGTCGGACCTCCGCCGACGAAGCCGCCGACAGGTGGCTCCGGTGGCGGTGGCAACGACGGACAACCACCGAAGGGAAGAAAGAGCACCGTGAAGAAGAAGTCCAAGTGGCGCACAGTTCGCCGCTCGGCCTACGTCTTGGTGGCGCTCGGTCTTGTTCTGCCCGTCCTTGCCTTCATGGCGGCGTACATCGTGCAGGACGTCCCCAAGCCCGGTGACCTCAAGACCAATCAGGTGGCGACGGTCTTCGCCGCCGACGGCACCACGGTGATCAGTACCGTCGTCCCGCCGGACGGCAACCGCGTCGAGGTTTCGCTCGATCAGGTACCGCTTCACGTTCGCAATGCGGTTCTCGCCGCAGAGGACCGCGATTTCTACTCGAACCCGGGCTTCTCGATCTCCGGTTTCGCACGCGCAGCCCGAGACAACGTCCTCGGTCGCGACAGTGCCGGTGGTGGCTCGACCATCACGCAGCAGTACGTGAAGAAGGCGCTCGTCGGCTCGGAGCGTTCGCTGACGCGAAAGATGAAAGAGCTCGTCATCTCCTCGAAGATGGCCAACGAGTGGTCCAAGGACGACATCCTCGCCGCGTATCTGAACACCATTTACTTCGGTCGCGGCGCATACGGCATCGGCGCAGCATCCAAGGCTTACTTCGGTAAGCCCGTCGACCAGCTGACCATCGAAGAAGGTGCCGTCCTGGCATCGTCGATTCAGCTTCCGTCGCTCCTCGATCCCGAGACCAACCCGACCGGCGCGAAGTCCCGTTGGGATTACGTGCTCGACGGCATGGTGTCCGCCGGCACGCTGGATCAGGCCGCGCGCACGCCGATGCAGTACCCCGCCTACATCCCGCTCGCCCAGGTCGACAACAGCAGCCAAGGCTCGACCGGACCCGAGGGCCTGATCAAGCGTCAGGTGCTCAAGGAGATCGGCGACGCCGGAATCAGCGAGCAGTTGCTCAACACCGAGGGCTTGCAGATCACCACGACCATCGACCCGCAGGCTCAGGCCGCAGCGGTCGAGGCAGCCCGTTCCAACATGGAGGGTGAGCCGGAGAACCTGCGCACCGCAGTTGTCTCGGTTGACCCGAAGACCGGTGCCGTCAAGGCGTACTACGGCGGTGAGGACGGCGCGGGATACGACTTCGCGAATGCCGGACTTCAGACCGGTTCCTCGTTCAAGGTGTTCGGTCTCGCAGCCGCCCTGGATCAGGGAATCCCGCTCTCGCAGATGTACGACAGCTCGCCGCTGACCGTCAACGGCATCTCCATCGGCAACGTCGAAGGTGAAAGCTGCGGCACCTGCACCATCGCAGAGGCGCTCAAGCGTTCGCTGAACACCAGCTTCTACCGCCAGATGCTCAGCCTCGACGGCAACGGCCCGCAGGCAATCGCGGACATCGCACACCAAGCAGGCATCCCGAAGGACATCCCGGGCGTCGGCCCGTCGCTCACCGAGGCTGACGGTTCCGGTCCCAACAACGGCATCGTGCTCGGCCAGTACCAGGCCCGCGTGCTCGACATGGCGTCGTCGTACGCGACGCTCGCCGCATCCGGCACGTATCACGCACCGCACTTCGTCCAGAAGGTCGTTGCCGCCGACGGCACCGTGCTGCTGGACCGCGGCGCACCCGCCGGTGAGGACCGCATCGACGCTGCCGTCGCCGACAACGTGACGGCTGCGATGCAGCCGATCGCGGCGTACTCGCGCGGTCACAACCTGGCCGGCGGACGTCTGTCGGCGTCGAAGACAGGTACTGCGCAGCTCGGTGACACCGGAGCCAACAAGGACGCATGGATGGTCGGCTACACGCCGTCACTCTCGACCGCGGTCTGGGTCGGAACTCCCGACGGTGAAGCGATCACCAACTCGGGCGGCGCGATGATCTACGGCTCGGGTCTGCCTTCGGACATCTGGAAGGACACGATGGACGGCGCCCTCGACGGCACCGACAACGAGAAGTTCCCGACGCCGGGCAAGATCAACGGCCAAGCCGGTGGTGTTCCGGAGTACACGGCACCTGCACCGCCCAAGACGTCGGCGCCGCCGACCACCGCACCGACGACGACGGAAACCACTCCGCCGCCCGTGGTGACGACGACGCAGGTCGAGGTTCTGCCGGGCATCACCATCCCGATTCCGGGCATCTCCCGGCCGACGACAACCACGCCGCAGGTACCAGGGGCAGGCGAGACCACCGAGGAAGAACCGGCAGGTGTGAGCCCCGGCCAGTAGTTGGAGGGTGGTCGGTTCGAAAGACGGTAACCTCGCGGAGTGGCCGCGAATGCTGATGATGCCGAACCGACCTCCCCCGCTCCGCTGGCCGAAGATCTTCGTTCGGCGGATTGGCGGGACGTTCCCAGTCGCAACGACGCGATGGTGTCTGCGCTGTCGGGAACCGTCGGCGGTCCGGTAGGTCGTCACGCACTGATCGGACGCACTCGCTTCTTCACACCGATGCGAGTGATCCTTCTGCTCGCCGTGGTGTTCTTGGCTTTCGGCTGGTTCGCGAAGGCCGGCTGTATTCAGCAGGCGCCGGTCGGCGAGAGCGGGCAGGTCGGCCTCGACTGGAGTGGCAGCCGTCAGTACGTGGCCATGTGTTACTCCGACACCGTTCCGCTGTACGGGGCCGAACGCCTCGATCAGGGAGCATTCCCGTACAAGACGTCGTGGGAAGAAGTACGCGGCGACGGTTCGATCCAGATGCGGTACATGGAGTATCCGGTCATCTCGGGGCTCTATCAGTACGGCGCAATGAAAGTCGCGAAGGCGTGGGATTCGATCACCTGGCTGCCGGGCGCGATTCAGGTGGCGCTCTATTTCAACGTCGTGGCGTTCGGATTGGCGTTGGCGTGGCTGGTCACCGTGTGGGCGAGCACCCTGCTGGCCGGACGACGAGTGTGGGACGGTGCGCTCATCGCGTGTTCCCCGTTGGTGATCGTGCACGTGTTCACGAACTTCGATCCTCTGGCGACGGCGTTCGCGGCTGGCGGGTTGTTGGCGTGGGCACGCAAGCGGCCCGTGCTCGCGGGAATTCTGCTCGGCCTGGGCGGCGCCGCGAAGCTCTACCCGCTGCTCCTACTCGGACCGCTTTTTGTTCTGTGTCTGCGCGCGGGCAAGACGAGGGACTGGCTGGTGACCGCACTCAGCGCCGTCGCGGCATGGCTTGCGGTGAACCTGCCCATCGCCGCCCTGTACCCGCATGGTTGGTACGAGTTCTTCCGGCTCAACTCCGAGCGCGGGGCCGATCCCGATTCCCTCTACAACGTGATCGCGTCGTTCACGTCGTGGAAGGGCCTCGACGGTCCTCTCGCACAGGGTGAGTCGCCGTCGAATCTCAACGCCGTTTCTCTGCTGCTGTTCGTGGCAGTCTGCATTGGTGTCGGTTACGTCGCCCTGACGGCGCAGCGTCGTCCGCGCGTTGCGCAGTTGTGTTTCCTGTTGGTGGCGGGCTTCTTGCTCACCAACAAGGTGTGGAGCCCGCAGTATTCTCTGTGGCTGGTACCGCTGGCCGTGTTGGCCTTGCCGCACCGCAGGCTCCTGCTCGCGTGGATGACCATCGACGCCCTGGTCTGGGTTCCGCGAATGATGTATTACCTCGGGGTGTCCAACAAGGGGCTGCCCGAGCAGTGGTTCACCGGAACCGTCGTGATCCGGGACATCGCGGTACTCGTTCTGTGCGCGCTGGTGCTCCGTCAGATCTACCGGCCGTCGGAGGATCTCGTGCGGTACGGGTTCATCGACGATCCGGCGGGCGGTGTTCTCGATCAGGCTCCGGACAAACAACCTGCCTGGCTACCAGGTTGGTTGAAGCCGTCCAAGGCGAAGGAACCGGAACCCGTCGCGGTCTGAGGTCACCACTCGTCGAGGGTGGTGTACCCGTCCTGGACCGCGCGGGCAAACAACGCTGCCTTCGTGGGAGCCGGCCGCCCGACGTCGCTGTACTTCGTGCGTACCCGAGTGATGTGTGTGTTGACGGTGCAGACGCGTAGGCCGAGTGTCTCGGCGACCTCGGACTTGGAATCCGAACGAAGCCAGGCGAGAAGTACTTCGATCTCGCGGACGCTCAGCTTCGGCTTGTGCTTGCCGTGCTTGGGGTTGCCGACTCGGGACACGTTTGCCTCGATCTTCGGAGAAAAGCCGATTGAAGACATGCGAGTAGCGCCTTTCGACGGAGGGAATGGGCGTCGACTGCCGTATTTGCAGAAGGGCTGCTGAGATGGGGCGCGACTGAGAACGAGTATTTCGATCTAGGCGTCTCAGTGGAACGGACGCAACTCTCTCGATACAGAGTCCATACAACGGACAAATCCCCTACCTGCTCCGATAGAGTGCCTCGCTATGAACTCGAAGGCGGAAGCCGGTAGGCACAATCAGGTCGATCCCGCCCAGATCGAGTCGCGTGGTCAGTTTGCTGAGGCGCTCACGGCTTTGCGGAAGGCGGCCGGACTGACGGTCCGCGAAGCCGTCGAGCGTTCGGGTGGTTTGCACGGAACCGTCAGCGGATGGTTCGCCGGCCAGCACCTGCCGACGCCGGCGAGTACCCCGATGTTTTTTGCGCTCCTCGAGGCCTGCGGTGTCGACTCCGAGGATGAGCGGCAGCGCTGGATCGGTGCGGTGCAACGAGTGAGGCAGCTGACGGCCAGACGACGCGGCGACGCCACCGTTCCGTACCGAGGTCTCGAATCTTTCCGACAAGAGGACGCCGAGTGGTTCTTCGGTCGAGACGAACTCACTGCCAACTTGGCCCAACGGGTGGCGTCGGCGATACGAGGTGTCGGCCGCCGTCAGTTCATGGTGATCGGTGCTTCCGGATCGGGTAAGTCGTCGTTGCTGCGGGCCGGGCTCGCCCCCAAGGTTGCCGAGGGTGATTCGCGGTTCGACGGCTGGCGGGTGGAAATCCTGCAGCCGGGTACGGGAGGAATTCCGTCGTCGATTTCCGACGAACCAACCGTCTTGATCCTCGACCAGTTCGAGGAACTGTGGACGCACTGCGACGGTGATCGGCGCGAGGAAATACTGCGGACTCTCGCGGAACTCGGTGAGAACACCATCGCCGTCATCGGAATGCGCGCCGACTTCTACGGTCGCGCGGCGGAGGAACCGCTTTTGGTGCCGCTGCTCGACGATTCGCCGATGGTGGTCGGGCCACTGACCGACGAACAATTGCGCGAGGTGATCGTCGAGCCTGCGGTCAAGGCCGGGATGACCGTGCAGAGCGAATTGGTTCAGGTTCTGATCTCCGAGCTGACACCACGCGGCTCGCGTACGGCGAGCGACCCCGGAGCTTTGCCCTTGCTGTCACACGCACTGTTGGGGACCTGGCAACGGTCGACGCGTAAAACTCTGACCGTCTCGGATTACTACGCCACCGACGGGATTGCCGGAGCCGTCCAGCAAAGCGCGGAGGAAGTGTACGGCGAGCTCACAGAGCGGCAGCAGCAGTTGGCGCGCAGGATCTTCCTCCGATTGGTCAACGTCGACGAAGTGACGCAGACGCGTCGGCGTGCACCGCGCACCGAACTCTTCCTCGGTGACGACGTCGACGACGTGAACACCGTCATCGACCGGTTCGCCTTACGGCGCCTTCTCACCGTCGACGAAGAGACGGTCGAGGTTTCGCACGAGGTGCTGCTGTCCGCGTGGAGTCGGCTTCGCGATTGGATCGACTCGGACCGCGCCGGCCTGGCGGTGCATCGCCGGTTCACCTACGCGGCGCAGGTATGGGAAGACAGTGGACGCGACCCCGGCGCGCTGCTCGGACCCGCACGTCTTCACCTGACGGAAGAATGGCTGAACTCGGGTGAACTCGGTCTCCCACTGGAACCGAGTCGGACCCGCGCCGCCGACCTCAACGCCACCGAGCGGGAGTACCTCGCTGCGAGCATCGAGCATCGTGATCAGCAGGAATTTGCCGATCGCCGACGTACACGCGTTCTGCGGCGACTCGTGACTGCGTTGGCAGCCGCGTCGGTGATCGCTCTGGTGTTGGCGGTGGTTGCGACCGTCGCCGGTATCGGAGCCAATCGTCAACGTGTCCAAGCAGATACCGCGCGAGACGAGGCGATGTCGCGTCAGGTGGCCACCGAGTCGATCAGGATGCGCGAGCGGGATCCGTCGCTGGCGTCGCAGCTTGCTCTGGCGGCATTTGCGGTCAACGAAACAACCGAAGCCCGCTCGGCATTGCTGGATGCGTCGGGCGTTCATTCGGCTACTCGCATCATCGGACCGCCCGGCGCGATGAAGGCCCGGATAAACCCAGCCGGAACTGTTGTGGCGATGGGGGGTTCGGATGGGAAGGTCAGACTTTATCCGATGGTGGACGGTGTGGCCTCAGCTGTTCCGCAGGCGGAGTTCCTCGGAGTCTCGGAGGGCACGGCGCTCTTTGCCGTCGCCTACAGCCCGGACGGACGGCTGCTTGCGACCGGTGGCGCCGGCGGCGCTGCGCTGTGGGACGTGTCGGATCCCGAGAATCCGGTCCGTGGAACTCTTCCCGTCGACGGTGAACGCGTAGTGCAGGACATGGAGTTCAGTCCAGACGGAACCAAGCTGGTCGCCGGTACCTCGACGCCCGACGTCCTGCGATGGAACATCGACGTTTCGGCGAATGCCGTTGCTTTGCCTGCTCTTCCGCACCCAGCTGACGGCATCGTCACCGCGACGTTCAGTCCTGACGGACGTTTCCTCGTGGCGGGCGGGCGTCAATCGACACTTCGTGTGTGGGACGTCGCAAAGTGGGGTGAGGAATCGGCGCCGATCTTCGCGACCGAGCCGAACGGCACCACCGTCCACTACCTCGGCGTCGCCTTCAGTCCGGACGGACGCGAGCTTGCGGCGGGAACCACTGGCAGGGAGGTGGTTCGGTGGGACATGAGCGATCCGGCGCGCCCCACTCCCCTGCCGGCACTGACGGGATTTTCCAGCTACGTCAACGAACTCAACTACGGCAAAGACGGAACACGTCTTGCCGCAGGAAGTTCCGACAACTCCGTGCGCGTGTGGGACCCACGAACCGGGGCATTGATCGAAACACTTCCGGACAGTGGGGCGGTGACCACCGTCGACTACAGCGACGACGGCCGCAACCTGGTCACCGGAGGACTCAACGGTGTGACTCGCGTGTGGGCTCTACCGGGTCCGGTCTGGGCGGGAGCTCGGGACACGATTTTCACCAGTCCCTTTGCCGCGGACGGTTCGCGTCTGGTGGCCGGCGTCGGTGCCAGGGGCGGCGCGATGTTGGCGTGGAACACCGAGGATCTCGATCGCCCCGCGGTGATGCCGGAGTTGAAACCGCAAGGGGCCGACTCTTTCAGCGGTGCATCGGCGGTGTCGGCAGACGGGAACCTGGCTGTGAGCGGCACCGGCGGCGGCGGTGCATATCTTTGGGACCTGAGTGATCCGGCGTCGCCACGGATCTACAGCGAACCCGCAGTGTACGTGAAGGGCATCGTGGCGGTCGTCGCGTTGAATCCCGCCGGAGATCTGTTGGCGGTGTCCTCGCAGGACGACAACAGCATTGCGTTGGTCGACGTTTCCGATCCATCGGAACCGAAGCTGCTGTCGTCGACCGATGTCGGCTCTTACCCGCAGATGATGGCCTTTCAACCGGGCGCCGACATACTGGCGATCGCGAACGCCAAGAACGAAGTGGATCTGTGGGATGTGTCGAATCCAGCGTCGCCCCGGGTAGCGGCGACGGTGGGTGGATTCGAAAGTTACGCACTAGCAGTGTCTTTCAGTGCCGACGGGACGCTGTTGGCCGCCGGAAGTGCGGATCACAGTGTCGCCGTGTGGGACGTACGCACACCGTCGGCACCCGAGGAGCTCGCTCGTCTTCTCGGCCCCGAGGGCGCAATCTATTCGATCTCGTTCAACCGCGCCGGTGATCGGCTCGCTGCCGGTGTCGGCGACGGAACCGTCTGGCTCTGGGATATCGAGACGCCCTCGCGGTCAACACGATTTGCGACGCTGTCCGCCTACCCGGGTCGCGTCAACGACGCTCAGTTCGCCGGCGAGAGTGACATGATCGCGGGCAGCGGGTCGGACAAGACCGTTCGCTTGTGGGGAATCGACCCCGACAGCGTCGTTGATCGATTGTGCCGCACCGCAGGATCTCCCATCACGGAAGCCGAATGGGAGCGTTACCTGCCCGGTGTTCCCTATCAGGATCCGTGCGCCGGCTGACGTGGGTCAGTTCATCCAGAACTCGAGCGCCGGTTCCCGACCCAGCTCGCCTCCGCTGCCGGTGATCACCAGTCCGGCGGAGGTGAGCTGGTACGTCACGTCCTTGTTGGTGACGGTGAATCCGTTGCCGGTGGGCGTCGGATCGTCGAGTTCGATGGTGGCGCCGTCGCTCAGCCGTTGACCCTTGTAGTAGTAGCGGCCGACTCCCGTTTCGCAGATGACGATTCGTGATCCGGTCGTGACGGCGATGGCGACGGCAGGATTGGTGGAGTTGCAACTGGGGCCGCCGGAGATGAAACCCTGACGGTCGGTGCCAGAGACGGTCGGCGCCGGACCGATCGAGGTTGTGACGCGTGGTGGCGTCGTCGTTTTCGGCGCTGTGGTGGGTGCACTCGGTGCCCGAGTCGTGGTCGTGGAGTACGAGTACGGCGTCGTGTAGGTGAAACTCCGCGAACTCGCGTCATTGGCGGCGTTGCCGAAAGCGGCGGCGAGCAGCCCGAAGAACGCGATCCACACGATCACGGCCAGGATGCCGAGTGCGGTGAAGATGTAGCCGATGATCAGTCCGGCAAGGGCGAGTCCGTCGCCTTCTTCGCCGGTCCGTTTGATCTGGCCGCGAGCGATGTGCCCGAAGACGATCCCCAACGGCGCGATGAGGAACGCGAAGACGAGGGCGAGCACCGCGAGTGTGTTCGTCGGGCGCCTGCCGTACGGATCGGGCTGCCCGTACGGAGCCGGTTGCCAATTCTGATTGCCCTGGTACCCGTACCCACCCTGATCGCTCATGAGGTGAATCTTGGCATGGACTTGGCCGAAGAGTGCAGGTGATCGCTAGTTTCGGGTACGTGTCTCGAGCTGAGGTGCGATGGTCGGCCAGTCTTCGTCGGTCATCGCGAACAGCGCTGTTGTACGCCAACTGCCGTCGACGCGGCGTCGGTGCTTGCGCAGCAGGCCCTCGAACTGAGCGCCGAGCTTTGCGATCGCTGCCCTGGACTGTTCGTTGAACTCGTCCGTGTGCCACTCGACGCGTACGGCCTCGAGCTGGTCGAAGGCGTGGCGAAGCAGGAGCAGCTTCGATTCGGGATTGATCCCGGTTCCCTGAACAGATCGCGACAACCACGTGTATCCGATTGCAAGACTGCGGTTTACCGGGTCGATCTGGTACATGGACGTAGTGCCGACCACGGCGTTCGTCGCGATGTTCACCTGCGCGAAGGCGATCCGATTCGGGTCGTCGAGGGCTGCAGCGATGTACGTCTGTGCCTGTTCCCGATCGGTGATGGGCGATGCGGTCCAACGAAAGATCGCCGGATCGTCGGCCGCCGCGAGCAGAGCGTCGGTGTGCGCGACGCCCAGGGGTTCGAGTCGGACACGATCACCGGTCAGCGTCGGTGATTCGAACCATGATGCAGTCATCAGGCGTGCTCCCGTGAGTGAGTCGGAAGGTTGTTGTCGGAGTTCGCAATCTGATCGGTCCCACCGGCAAGCGGATACCGCAGTGGGACTCGCAGGAACAAGAAGAAGAACACGGCGAGCAGGACGACGTGGCCCCACACACTCGCCTGGACGACGGCTTCGTACTTGCTCGGATCGAGATTCATGTCCAGTTGGTAGAAGTACCGGAAGATGCCGATACCCAACGCCGCGTCGGCGATCAGATAGGCGACGATCCAGAACCACCGGATCTTGAACAGTACGAGGAACGGCAGGATCCACAGTGTGTACTGCGGTGAATTGACCTTGTGCAGCAACACGAATCCGCACAACATCGCGGCACTGACTGCAATCCACGGAAAGTAGCCGTCGCGGACGTATCGTCGCCAACCCAGATACATCGCGAGCGCGAACGACAACAGGATCATGACCGGAGACAGGATGCTCACCAGTGCGTCGTAGTCGGCGTTGAGTTCGCGAACTCCGAAACCGTAGAACGGGCGCAACCCCCAGAACCACACCGAGTTGGTGGTGATGTCGGCGCTTCGCTTCTCCTGGAAGCTGAACGACGCGCGCCAGCCTTCGTAGGAAATGAGGGCGAACGGCAGGTTGACGAGGACGACGGTGACGATCGCCGCGCCCGCCGTCATCAGCGCCCCACGAACGTCGTAGCGCTTGCCTTCGGTGCCGCGTAGGAGCACATAGGCCATGAGCGGCAGCACGAACATTCCCGGGTACAGCTTCAAACAGAAACCGATCGCCAGGATGACGGCCGCCAGAACCGCGCGAGTTCGCAGTGGAATCCGCTCGAACGTCATCAGGAAGATCGCGCCGACGCTGGTGGCCACCACCGGGAGCTCCCAGTTGTGGAATGCGTACAGAACCAGGGGCGGAGTCGCCGACCACACGAGCGCGTACGCGCCGCTCATCTTGCCGAGCATCCACGCCGTGAGCAGTCCGAAAGGAGCCAGGATCAGGGCCGAGTGCAGAAGGAAATCGGTGTCGGTGTGTGAGCCGATACCGCCCAGCCACATCAGAATTCCGCTGAGCACCGGGTATTCGACGGTTCCGCCGGTCAGGAATCCTTCGGGCGTTATCCCTCCGGTGACGAAGGGGAACAGATGCTGATCGATACCTCGTCCGAGCCAGAGCAACTGAATGTCGGAGTAGCAGACGTCGATGTTCTTGTTGACGTCGAAGTTCAGGCTTCGGCCGTCGGGCGCGAACGGTGCACCGCCGCATCTGGCCTTGTTGAAATAGCCCAGCGCCATCGTCAGCCCGCACAATCCGACGACCAACGCCAGGATCGACGCCGGGGTCTTGCGGTCTGTTCGCATGATTCTCACCCTAGGGGGCGCAGTGGCTCGCGGGGTGATGCGTCTGCGCCACGCGTCGCGCATCGACTTGGCGGTCTTCCCGGAGGGCCGGGACGATTTCCCTGGTCAAGGCCCCTCGTGTAACCTACGAGGGTTGCTGACGCAACGACCCTCCTGCCACGGATAGTCCGTGGCCGTTTTCACTTAGTCCACAGGAGGTGATGAGGTCTTATGCGTCATTACGAATTGATGGTCATCCTTGACCCCAGCCTGGACGAGCGCACTGTCGCTCCTTCACTGGATACGTTCCTCAATGTTGTGCGCCAGCACGGCGGCACGATCGACAAGGTCGATGTCTGGGGTAAGCGTCGTCTCGCCTACGAGATCCTGAAGCATGCTGAAGGTATCTACGCGGTGATCGACATCAACGCCACTCCCGCCACCGTCGCTGAGCTCGATCGTCAGCTCGGTCTGAACGAGTCGGTTCTGCGCACGAAGGTTCTGCGCCACAACAAGTAATTACTGTCGGTAGCGAGCTCTACTCTCGCGCCCAACGGTCTTACATCAATGCAGGAGGAACCACATGGCTGGCGACACCATCATCACCGTCATCGGAAACCTGACGGCTGATCCTGAACTTCGTTTCACCCCGGCGGGTGCCGCGGTTGCAAACTTCACGGTTGCTTCCACGCCCCGCACCTTCGACCGTAATTCCAATGAATGGAAAGACGGCGATGCGCTGTTCATGCGTTGCAACATCTGGCGCGAAGCAGCCGAGAACGTCGCGGAGAGCTTGACCCGTGGTTCACGAGTAATCGTGAGCGGCCGGCTCAAGCAGCGTTCGTACGAAACTCGCGAGGGCGAAAAGCGAACTGTCGTCGAGCTCGAAGTCGATGAAATCGGTCCTTCACTGAAGTACGCCACGGCAAAGGTCAACAAGGCCAACCGTGGTGGCGGCGGTGGAGGCGGCAACTTCGGCGGTTCCTCCGGCGGATCGGGTGGCGGACGTCCGAGCGCTGCACCTTCGGGTGGAGACGATCCTTGGGGCAGTGCGCCTCAGGCTTCGGGCTCCTTCGGTGGTGCGGGCAGCGACGAACCGCCCTTCTGATCCGTACCTGATCAGGAACATCCAGAAAAGAGCAAAGACATGCCGAAGCCGCCCTTGCGCGACAAGGTTATGAAGAAGAAGGTCTGCACCTTCTGCAAAGAGAAGAACACGCAGATCAACTACAAGGACACGACGTTGCTTCGTAAGTACGTCAGCGATCGCGGAAAGATCCGTGCTCGCCGTGTCACCGGCAATTGCGTCCAGCACCAGCGCGACGTTGCCATTGCCGTCAAGAACTCACGTGAGGTAGCACTGCTGCCTTACGCCACCGTGGCTCGCTAAGGAAAGGGAGGAAAGAACATGAAGCTCATCCTCACCGCTGACGTGGACAACCTCGGTGCGCCTGGCGACACCGTGGAGGTCAAGGACGGCTACGGCCGTAACTACCTGCTCCCCCGCGGACTGGCAATCGTCGCCACCCGTGGCGCCGAGAAGCAGGTCGAGGGCATCCGTCGTGCACAGGAAGCGCGCGCTGTGCGCGGCCTGGATCACGCCAAGGAGCTCAAGGCAGCTATCGAGGGCCTCGAGTCCGTAACGCTGACGGTCAAGACCGCCGGCGGCTCGGGCAAGCTCTTCGGTTCGGTTACCGTCGCTGACGTCGCTGCTGCGATCAAGGCTGCCGGTGGACCGGTTGTCGACAAGCGCTCCATCGTGTTGCCGAAGGCTCACATCAAGAACACGGGCAAGCACGCCGTGGTCGTGAACCTGCACCCCGATGTGGTTGCCAAGTTCAACCTGAACGTCGTCGGCGCATAGTCGACTGTTCGTCTCGTCGGGCCCCGCACACTTCGGTGTGCGGGGCACTATTTTCATCAACAGGCCTGTGAAATTGTGGATAGCCATCTACCTGGTCTTTTGTAGTTACTAGGCAAAGTAGTCCCCAAATGCTCCACAGGCGGTGCACACCGTGGGGCGGGAGTTTCCACAAAGCATCCACAGCTTTATCCACAGTCCGGTTTGTATGCGGACCTACTAGTCCCTAACGTCATCTCGGCGTCTATCTACAGCCCGGCCGAATGCGGCTAGGGGATGTCGGTGGGGGCAGGTACAAATGATGAGGGCGCTGCGGTTTCTGGCAGTGTCGTCGAGTGTTTTACGGGAAGGTCTCGCTTGTGGCTGTTGTAGATGATCGAGGACCTTCCGACTTCTCAGGGCCGGACTACCCGGGCCCTCCCGAGGCCGAGCCCGACCAGGAGTTCGGACGCCAGCCACCTCAGGACATGACTGCCGAGCAGTCGGTGCTCGGCGGCATGCTGCTGAGCAAGGACGCCATCGCTGACGTCCTCGAGGTACTGCGTCCGGGTGACTTCTACCGGCCCGCCCACCAGTCCGTCTACGACGTGATCCTGGACCTCTACAGCCGTGGCGAGCCCGCCGACCCGGTGACGGTCTCCGCCGAGCTCGACCGTCGAGGTGAGCTCCGCCGTATCGGTGGTGCTGCCTATCTGGTGACGCTGACCCAGACAGTGCCCACTGCCGCCAACGCTGCCTTCTATGCCGAGATCGTCGCCGAGAAGTCCGTGCTGCGTCGTCTCGTCGACGCCGGTACTCGCATCGTCCAGTACGGCTACGCCGGCACCGAGGGCCAGGACGTGGCCGAGGTTGTCGACCGCGCGCAGGCCGAGATCTTCGAGGTCACCGAGCGTCGAACCACCGAGGACTTCGTACCCCTCACCGAGCTCCTCCAGCCCACGATGGACGAGATCGACTCCATCGCCAGCCGAGGCGGAATTTCCCTCGGTGTGCCCACCGGATTCAAGGATCTCGACGAGATCACCAACGGCCTTCACGCTGGTCAGATGATTATCGTCGCAGCTAGACCTGGTGTGGGCAAATCGACCCTTGGAATGGATTTTTTGCGTTCCTGCTCCATCACGCACGGCATGGCCAGCGTCATGTTCTCGTTGGAAATGAGCAAAACCGAGATCGTCATGCGTCTGTTGTCCGCAGAGGCAAAGATCAAGCTCGGTGACATGCGTTCCGGCAAGATGACCGACGACGACTGGACCAAGCTCGCGCGTCGCATGAGTGAGATCAGTGAGGCGCCGCTATTCATCGACGACTCCCCCAACCTCACCATGATGGAAATTCGCGCAAAAGCGCGGCGGCTCAAGCAGAAACACGACATTCGCCTGATCGTCATCGACTACCTCCAGCTGATGAGCTCGGGTAAAAAGGTCGAGTCCCGTCAGCAGGAAGTCTCCGAATTCTCCCGTAGCCTAAAGCTTTTGGCGAAGGAGCTCGAAGTTCCGGTTGTCGCGATCTGTCAGCTCAACCGTGGTCCCGAGCAGCGAACCGACAAGCGTCCGCAGGTCGCCGACCTTCGTGAGTCCGGATCGCTCGAGCAGGACGCCGACATGGTGATTCTGCTGTACCGCCCCGACGCGACCGAGCGAGACGATCCCCGTGGCGGTGAAGCCGACCTGATTCTGGGTAAGCACCGTAACGGCCCGACCGCGACAATCACTGTGGCGCACCAGCTTCATCTCTCGAAGTTCGTCGATATGGCGCGGGGATAGCTGCTGCCGCCATCGCCTGAAGGTGGGACGGATTTCAGATCTTGTGAGATCCTGCTACAAGCACCAATTCGATTCCACTAGTGCAAAATTCGGTTTGTCTACAGGTGGGGTAGTGCTGCGGTGAGGAAGACGATGCCGAAGGCGATTCCGGCAATGCCGGTGAGGATTCCGACGATACCGGCGGTGTTGTCGCTGGGGTCGTGTCCGGGGGTGTCGGGTCGGCGCGCTGCCAGTGCGGTTCCGATGGCGGCGGCACCAAGGAGGATGCCGAGGCCGAACATCCAGAACGTCAGGATCGAGAGGGCGCCGAGCATCAACGCCATGTCGCTGTATTCGTCGCTGTTGATCGGGCGGTGGTGATCCCACCAATCGGGCGAGGTGTGCGGGCGGGATTCGGTGTTGCCTGTGTTGTCGGATTGCTCGTGCGGGGGGAAGGTTGATGCAGTCATGACGGCTAAAGTGTTCTCGTGCTGATTCTTTCGTGTGGTGGATGGGCCGATCGGCCATACGGGTGCAGAGGGGATCGAACGGCGGTGGGGATCGAACGGGCGGTGGGGTGAGTCCCGAGCACGCATCGCGTGTCTTCGGAACGCACCCCACCGTGGGAACGCTCGTCCGGGCCAGCAGGATCAGGCTTCGACCTGCACCTGCTTTGTCGCTTCGATGGTTTCGGTACGTGAGGGCGGTCCGGAGGAGACCTCGATCCGCCGCGGTTTCGCCTTCTCCGCGATCGGCAACGTCACCGTCAACACGCCGTTGTCGTACGAGGCGACGATCTGTTCGGCGTCGATGTCGTCGCTGATCGACAGTTGCCGTCTGTATGTTCCAGCGAAACGCTCACTCGCCAGCCAGCTCACACCCTCTTCGGAGAGGGCCGTGCGATGCGCGGTCAACGTCAGAGTCGAGCCGTCGATGTGAACGTCCACCGAGCCGGGATCGACGCCGGGAAGATCGGCGTGCAGGACGTACTGGTCTTCGACCTTGTAGAGGTCCATCGGCATGAACCGTGGACTGCGTCCGTTGCCGGTTCCCGCGGCGAGGACGGACTTGGTGATCGCATCGATGTCGGTGAAAGGATCGAAACGAAGCACAGCAACACACCTCCCATGTCGTGAAACGAAAGGTCCCCGCCACTGTGGCGGTCGACCGAACTCACTGTGCGAGAACATGATAACCACACGGATTAGCACTCTGCAACTGTGAGTGCCAGATTTTTTCGAGGAGTGTCTCGGCCGCGAACAAGGCAGCATCGGAGCAGGAACAACGGCGGTTGCCAACCCCATGGGGTGGGGGCGGAACGGGAATTGCCGGTGTCGAGATGCTGTCAGCTGCCGGTCGAGTTCGTGCGGGATTACGACTGCCGCTGCGCCCAGCAAGATCGATGTTCGCGTACAACGGCGATTGCTTCAAACCCGTATTCTTGCAATGTGTTTCGATGCAGAAACTGCCGCGTCTCGTAGATTTCGAGCAGACAGACGCGTTCTTCCATGGTGAGTTTGCGCTGACAGCCCTAAACTGCAGAAACGGCGGCGGGGGCTGACTTTGATGCGTGGTCAGCCCTCGCCCCGTATGCCCGGAACCTGTCGTGATGAACGCGTATCGCCGATTTCGGGAGTGCTTCGCAGTTGTGTTCGGGGCGGTCTGGCCTTGCTCGGTTCTTCGGGACACGAAGCAATGCAGAGGCTGTTTTCTCTCGCCCTCCTCAGGCGGATACGAAGGTCAGTTAATTCCGACGACTTCCTGGGCGATCGCCGCAAGTCTTGCCTGTGCAGCGGATACGACGCCGTGCCGGTTCTTGTGCGCTTCCTCGTACGCAACGATGTCTCGTACCTGTGCGGCGTCGGTCAGTTCCTTGACCGCGGAGACGGCCTGGGTGACGTTGAGTTCGTCGAAGTCTTCGATGGGAAGTTCAGCGGGGTCGAGTAACCCACTCGACTTCCGTACCGAACGGAAGACATCCGCGGCACCGTCAGCACCTTCTCGGCGAGTGACTTTCTCAGCCGTGGCGATGGCCGCATCCCTACTGGCCGACAGTGTTTTCACAGTCACGTCACCGGCATATGCGCCCCAGCTGATCAGCTCACCCAATACCGGCGGCGACGTGCGAACAGCGTCGATGGCACGGTCGAGACTGCGGGTGGACCAGGAGACCGGAACGTTGACCAGTCGAATGGCTGCTCCGGTGGCCGCTTGGAACGGAGTGCGACGCAAAGCTGCCGGCCCCCCGAGTGCCTCCTCGGCAAGGACGGTGGTCAGCCAGTCCACAGTCGCGGAGTGTGCAGTGATGAGGCGGTCGGCCAACGCCGCGACGGTCTGATCGCCGCCGGCAGTGGCCAGGGCCTTGAGGTAGCGGGAGCGGTCGAGGAGTTGATGTTCGAGCGCAAGGTCTCCCAGTACAGCTTCGTCGAAGGGCTGGGCCTGTTCGACCATCGCTTTCACGCCTGCTGTCGCTCGTCCGAGGAACGGACCGACCGATTCCGGAACGCCACCCAGATCGCGAATCGTGGACTCGATGGAACTGGCCCTTTCTCGACCGTTCTCTGCGTTTTCCGTGAGTTCGCGTCGAACCGCTTCGGTTCTGGCTTGAGCGACGCGTGTTTCGGCGACCTGGATCTCGGCATGTGTCAGACCGAGGATGATGCGCAGCTGGTTGATCAAGGCGGACGTGGTTTCGGAGTTGCTCATATCGGGGTCGTCCCTTCGTCGGTGCGTGCTTTACATGATGTTCAGCTTGTGCTCGACGAGTGCTCCGCGGACCGCGGAGCCACCGCCGATACGCGGGCTACCCCGACCTACCTCCTAGTAACCACCGCAACTTCGCTGCGGATGTCGAACCGCATCGACGAGTAATTGGGCCAAGGGTGGCGGGGGCCGATTTCATGGTGGGGCGGCCTGATTCGTCCGCGAGGATCTCGCAGTCCCTGTACCACCGCGCGTGTAGGTCGTTGGATACCGCGGACCAACATTCCGGATTCGCCGTGCGGCGGACGGGGTACCTCCAATGCGTCGTGACCCCGCAACTGATATGTCGACGAAACAGGCTGCCGAGCAACCCGTTCGAGTGTCGGCAGGTTGCCTGAAGCGACGACCGGTCGGTGTCGATGCAGAGAGTGGGATACCAGTGAACGTGGAAAGTTCCGGGCACGTTGATGCCGGCCAAGAGGGTACGACTGGATCCGAAACAAGTCCCGACACCGCTGACGGGGCGAAAGAACTCGCGGACGAGATGGACAAAAGATACGAGCCTGGATCAAGAGAGACGGTCACGGTGCCCGGGACCGGCGGCACAGTCGCCGGGACAGCTTTCGCCGACCACGTCACGGAGATGTCGGACGAGAAGGTCGAAAACCTCGACGAACAGTTCTCGGAATTCCAGACTCGTGCTGACGACAAGCATCATGAGGACTGACCCGGGGTCCATGCTCCGGTGTGCCAGATGGAATCGTGCGGAAACCCGACAGTCCAGGCGTCGCCGAATGCGGCGTTGATCAGATTGCCCGCCTTGATCTGGCTCGCGACGACCGTCTCGTGGTGATCGAGAATGACTCCGACGTAACCGTCTCCCGATACCGGAGTCGACGCCGAGGCAGATCCTGCGCCGGCAACCGCCACAGCTCCAGCAGCCGCTGGGATGGCCAGAGCGGCAACGATCTTGAGTGCACGTGTCATCGAAAGGGCCTTTCTTCGTTCGGATCTAGTCAGGGGCCGAATCCGGTGTCTCGAAACCAAAATAGGTGGAGGGGGTGTGCCAGTGAACGCCATTTGGCAAATAGTCGGCAACCCTATGGGTTTACTTGGGGGTCAGATCACATCGGTGGGATTGATTCGCCGCGGTCGTGGTGCCGGTTTTCGGTCGATCGGGTGTAGGACGTTGAGTCCGTGTGGGCGTCTTCCGACGGCTTTCGGAGATACGTAGTGCGGCAGCCAGATTCGACAACAGTTCAAGTGAGGTCGCCGAGAGTCCGTTCGCGGCCCGGAGCAACTGTCTCAGTTCCGGGTCGGCGAGATGAGCGACTATCTCCGCGTCCTCGTCGTGAATGCGCGCGCGATCGCCGGACCAGGGGATGGTGAAGAAATAGCCGGGAGGGACATCGAAGTAGTCGGCCAACGCTGACACCACCTCATCCGATGGGCTCGAGCGGACGCCGTGTCGAAGCTGTGAGAGATACGGTGTCGAGATTCGGTAGCCCCGTGCGAGAAGGCCGTTAGCCACAGCGGTGTTCGTCAGGCGCCGATCGGAGCCGGAGAAAAGCTCGTTCAACCGGAGTTGAAAGACGTTCTCGTCCGTCGCACGGCCTACCATCACCGCTACCTCAATTCTCTCGTTCCTATCCTGTGCTTGCCGAAGCGGTGCAGGCTTAGCAGATGAGCCAGTGGCCACTGGTGGAGGTCAACGACACGACCTTGCCGATCGAGGTCTCCGGAGCGTCATCCAGATGTCCGCGTACGGTCGCTGTGGCTGTCGATCCTTGGAGGGTGACGTACTCGACTGCATCGAGTGTGATTGCCGGCAACACCTTTCCAGTGGTCGTGGTTGATACCTGCTTCTCGGCGCAGACGGTGGCAGCAGCGCTCTCGGTCGAGCCGGTACGGAGTGCATCGAGGTGAGATCGGATCACCGTGGTGATCTGCTCGGAGTCGGTGGGCATCTTCGACGACTGCCTGCCTTCGGTAGTGGGGCCTGCTGAACTGATCGTGCATCCCGAGAGCAGCAGTGCTGCAACGACTCCGCCGAAGAGGATCGATTTCACCGATCGCCGGCGGTAGTGGTTTATGGGTGGATTCACCGAAACTCCTTCGTTCGTGAACATGTTGCGCCCGGAAAGTCATCCAGCCGTCGGTCAGAAGACAAACGCGGCGGACAGCAGAGCAAGGCTGAGGACCGCGGTGGCATTGGCGGCGCGAACAAAGACGTACCGCTCCGCGTCCTCGGCGCCGAGACACAGCGCGGTCAGTTGCAAGGCCAGCGACAACATCCCGGTACCGAGCGCGCCGAGGGCGAACAATTGTCGTGCATCCATCAGCGGTATCCAATCCCGTTGCGGTCCAACGGCACAACGAGCCGGTCACATACGCGACCGTGAACTCGGTGAGAGTTGCCCGCACCAGCAGCCGAACTCCTGAGCCGAGGATGTAGTCGAGAGGCCGCAGGGGGGAGATTTCAGCATCTGGTGAGGACTCCCCGGCAAAATGCGACACAAAACGTCGCTACTTCAGGTGGTTGGGCCGAATCGCAATCCGCGGAGCAGTCGGCGGTAGGAGAAGCGGTCGTCCCAAATGCGAAGCAGGCCGTTTGCGAATGTGTAGTGGCCGTCTACGTCGAGGTGCATGGCAAACCATCCGATGCGGATGATCTCTCTTCGCCGGGAGGACACGGTGTTGTGGTCGGTGGTCATCGTGAGCACTTCCACGACCTCGTACCTGGTGATCAGGCGAGAGACGATCGTGAGCGCCCGTTCGACGCGTTTGCTTCCACGCACGCTGGGCAGGCCGGTGTTGCGCCATTCGATGTCGGGATCGACGAGTGCGCGCACGGCATCGGCGTCCATTTCCTCCAGTGCGATCAGCAGGTCCACCACCCGCGATGTCAGTTGATCGTCGTTCAACAGGTACTCCGGTCGTCTGGAATTGTGTTTTCTCATCGGTGGATTCATGTGGTGACCGTCAGGCAGGGACTGTTGCTCCGCGAAACGCACAGGAGCATCTTGCCGGCGGCGCGCTCGGCTGAGCTCAACGAATTGTCACGATGATCGACGTCGCCGTCGCTGACGTGGACCATGCAGGTGCCGCAGAAGCCCTGACGACATGAATAGGGGGCTTTCGGGTTCACACGCAGGACCGCGTCCAATGCGGTCTGGTCGGCGGCGACATCGATGACCTGACCGGTGCGAGCCAGTTGGATGCGGAAGGGTCGTCCATCGACGACCGGTGCGGCGGAGAAGCGTTCGGCGTGCACTTCCACACCGGGCTCGTTGCGCACACAAGCTGTGATCAGGTCCATCATCGGGACCGGACCGCAACAGTAGATCGCGTCGCCGCTGCGGACATTCGGCGGGAGAAGATCGTTCGCTGCGGGTAGGCCGTATTCGTCGTCGGTGCGGATGGTGACCCGATCACCAAACGGCGACAATTCCTCGAGGAACGGTAGTGTGCGGCGCTCGCGACCGACGTACATCAGCGACCAATCCAGGCCCATGCGCTCCGCCTCGCGGACCATCGGCAGTATCGGTGTGATGCCGATGCCACCCGCCACGAAGTGAACGCGCTTCGCGCGCTCGATTCGCCCGGGTTCGACGAACCCGAACGCGTTGCGTGGACCGCGAACGCCGACGACGGTACCGACTGGCAACTCGTCGTGCACCTCGTTCGATCCGCCGCCACCATCAGGAATCCGGCGTACCGCGATCCGGTAGCAGCGTCGATCGGCGGGATCGCCGCACAGCGAGTACTGACGTATCCGTCCCGAGGGCAGGTACAGGTCGAGGTGTGCCCCGGGATACCACCGTTCGAGGTCGCTGCCGTCAGGTGCTCGCAGTTCGAGACTGACCACGTCGTTGTCGGTGGCCACCGTCGTGCGCTCCGACACCGTGAGTGTTGTCTTGTACTCGTCGATCCGGTTTTCCGTTGGCTCGTCGCGATGAATCAAGACCGCCAACTTGACCTGCGTGGAGACCAGGACATCCAGAATGCGCAGAATCGAGTCGCGGCGCTTGCCGCGGCATAGGTCGACCGGGATCTCGTGGGGGGCCTGCCACCGCTGCGTGAGTTCGGGCGCGTTGGGTGTCATGTGTTGACCCGCTTGGCCGCTGGCGATTGCGCGACGTAGGCGAGGGCCTGGGCGGTGGACCCCACACTGTCGGGGTGAAATCCCGGCACGAACGTCGACACACCGCTCCAGAACCATTTCGATACACCAGGCACCAGTCCGCGGCGTCCGGCGCGGACGAATTCCAGTAGCAATCGCGGATAACCGATGTTCGGCGTGTTGGGGTCGTTGCGGCTCAGATACATCGCAGCACGGAGCAACCACCCCAAAAAGATTGGCCACGTGATGATCATGGAGATACAGCGGCGAAAGTAGCCGACTCCGAAGTACGTGGCGACCTCGTGTGCCACGGCACGATGCTCGACCTCTTCGGCCCCATGCCACCGATAGAGGTCAAGCATCTGCGGATCCGCGCCGAATTTCTCCAAGTCCGCGTTCAACGCCCAGTCGCCCACGAACGCGAACATATGCTCCGAAGACGCGCAGATCCCGAGACGCTCGATCAGACGCTGCCGGATGGCCTGCGGATCGGAGTCGTCACCGATGCCCAAAGTTCTACGGAAGAAATACTGCATCTGGCGGTTGAACGGGGCCGGGTCGATCCCGTGCCGTGTGAACACCTGATTCATGACCTCGTCATGCGCCTCTGCGTGCAGCAATTCTTGGCCCATGAAACCGAGCATGTCCTCGCGAAGCTTCTCGTCGTGCACGTCCGGGAGAGCCTGCTCGAAGGCCTGGATCATCATCCGTTCGCCCTCCGGGATGACGAGGTTCATCGAGCCGAGGAGGTATGAGGCGATCGGCTCGTTCGGCAACCACACCAAAGGCGCTTTCTCCCAGTCGAAATCGACTCGCCGCGGACGGATCGCTACCCGGCCGGGCGGTGCGATCGGACGCTGTGTCAGTCCACTCGTAATTCGCATGACCACTCCTCACTCATAAGTACGCAGCAGTACTTATGAATGAGCATGGCGATCTACCCGTGGCTTGTCAACACCGGACTACGAAGGGTCGGACGAGAGATCCAGTACCCGTTCAAGGAAGGACATGATCGGCGCATGAAGATTCATGTACGAATTCGACCCGTCAACCACCTGGCGGTAGAACAACTCGTTGCAACCGCCGATCGCCGCGAGAAACACTTCACGCCCCGGGGCTTCTGAAGACTTGGACGAGTAGCCGACGAGCAATGCATCGGCGAGCAGTTCCACGTACTCGTTGCGCTTCGCCACCCCTGCCGGGCCGGCCACAGGTAGGTCCACCACCCAGGCTCGCACGAACTCCGGTTCGGACGAACACGTCTCGAGATACTTTTCGATTACAGCCGAAAGCTGTTCGTGTAGAGACAAATTGGCGGTCGAGCTTTGTGTCGAGGTGATGTTGGAGACGATCACCTCGATGCCTGCGTCGATCGCCGCGATCAAGCACGCTTCTTTGCTCTCGAACTGCTTGTAGAAAGCTTGACGAGACACCCTGGCACGCCCGACGACATCGGCGATCGTGGTCGAGGCGATCCCCTTCTCCGCAGTCGACGAGATCACCGCACGCAGAATGCGATCACGTTGCGCGTCTTGGACCTCGCCCACAGCCAGTCGGCCGCGGCCACGCGGCAATCCGGGGAGGTCACGATCGAACGATCCGGCCAGCCTGCGCATACTGCATCATAACCTGCCTGGCGCCATCGGTTCTCTCGTTGAGCCGTCGACGTGGCCTGACGGAGAACCGGTTCAGGCAACGTCGACGGTCCAAGGAGGCGGTCGAGCGCCGCCGGGAGTGATCATTCTCGTAGTGGCACGCGCCGTTATCAGCAGCCATTCGATTTTGTATGAACTGCATGGTTCGGAGAGACGCTCTGCTGCTGATCGGTGGTCGGCGAGGTAGTCAGTTTTGTTGTCGGAGAACAGGTTCTCTCTCGTGATTTTCGCTGAGATGCGCCTCGAGGAGCTCGGTGAGGTGCTTGCCGACGCGGTCGAGAGGCCTGGTGGAGCGTGTTGCGACGGACATGATGACGGCGCCTTCGATTGCTGCGATCGTCATTGTCGAGAGGGATTGCGCGAGGGCATCATCCAGGTTTGCAGCTCGAAAATTGTTGGCTAGCATCGATTCCCACTCTTCAAATGCCATTTTTGCCGCGTCGACTGCGCCGGGTATTTCATTGCCGCCGAACGTGGCAGCGGCGATCGGGCATCCGGCGGTGTAGTCGCTGGATACGATCATCGACTTCCAGTAGTCGATGAATGCCTGCAATGCCTCCAGGGGAGGGGCGGAACAGAGTTGCTCGATCATCGCGCTGATCCACGATCCGGCGGCTCTGGCAGAGGCTTCGATCAACTGATTCTTGCCTTGTGGAAAGTGTGTGTAGATCGATTGACGTGCGGTTCCGCTGCGGTCGAGTAGTTCGGTCACGGCCACGCCAGAGACTCCCCTGCTTTGGATGAGTTCGACTGTGGTGCGAATGAGGCGTTCTCGCGGAGCGGTAACCAATGTGCTCCCCTTCATCATCGATCTGTCTAGGCATCGAATCTATCAGCCGCGCGTCCTCTGTGTTCGCCGGTGGAAGTGCTCATCATTGCCATAGACCGTTTGTTCTACTACCCTACTTATCTGTTACTTGAAGTCATATCTACTGAGTTATAGGCCTCCTGTTTGCCCTGGAAGGGACACACCTGCCATGACGACCACCGAACCGAGATTTTCCGACGTGCCTGACGACGAAACGTACGAGGACATGCTCAATCGACTCTCGGATGCTTCTGTGCACCGGAGCTTCAGTCCGTATACCGACATCGATTGGGAGGCACCGGAATTTCAGGTCGTGGACAACGACCCACGATGGATTCTTCCCGAGGTAGAACTGCTGGGAACGCATTCTTGGTACCTCGCGCGTACCCGGGAGCAGCAGATTGCCATAGGGCAGTATCGGCAAGCGAACATCGCCAAGGTGGGTCTGCAGTTCGAGCAGGTGCTCATTCGAGGTTTCATGCAGTACGTTTCCATGCTGCCTAACCGGTCGGCGGAATTCCGGTATGCCACTCACGAGGTCATCGAAGAGTGCAACCACACACTCATGTTCCAGGAACTGGTGAATCGGTCGGGCGTCGACGTACCGGGATTCGGCCCGGTTCTGCGACGCGTCATGCCGTTCCTCGGGCTTGCGGCTTGGCCGTTTCCGTCGATTTTCTTCATGGGGGTGCTGGCTGGGGAAGAGCCCATTGATCACATCCAGAAGAGCTATCTTCGCAGTGAAAGCAACTATCACCCCATTATTCGCGGAGTGATGCGCATTCACGTCGCCGAAGAGGCGCGACACATCTCGTTTGCGAACGAGTTCCTACGGCAGCATGTGCATCAGAACGGCCCAGTGGGTAAGTTCCTTCTCTCCCTGGCCTTTCCGGTCATCATGCGGGTCCTGTGCGACGTGATCGCCGTTCCACCGAAGTCGTTCTTCGAAACCTTCGAGATCCCGAAGTCGGTGAAGAAGGAGCTGTTCTGGGAGTCCCCTGCATCACGTAAGGCGTTGAGCGGGTACTTCGGCGATGTCCGATTACTCGCGGACGAACTCGGATTGATGAACCGGGTCTCGAGAATCCTGTGGAAGGCTCTCAAGATCGACGGGAAATCTTCACGCTTCAGGAGCGAACCCGATCGGGCGTCTACAGCTGATTTCGATAATGCTCATGCGTAATTCCGCATTGAACAGCGACCGCAAGTCGAACACTCCGGCGCCGGTGGGGCGCTCAGCCGAATCGACCCAAGGCACGCGATGGTGATGTCGAAGCTCGCCAAGTGGCAGCTGGTCGCACTCGTCGTGGTTGCGCTCCTGGGTTTGATCTATGTCGGAGCGAAATACGTACGGCTGGACAATCTTCTGGGATTCGGCCAATACACGGTCAAAACCGAACTGGCGACGTCCGGTGGCATCTTCACCAACGCCGAAGTGACCTATCGCGGGGTACCCGTCGGACGCGTCGGCGACATGTCGCTCACGTCCGACGGAATCGAAGTCGACCTGTTGATCGACAGCAGTGCTCCACAGATTCCCGCATCCGCGCGAGCCGTGGTGGCCAATCGCTCGGCCATCGGTGAGCAGTACGTCGACCTTCAGCCCGATACCGACCAGGGCCCGTTCCTCGAAGACGGCTCGGTGATCGCCGTGGGCGAGACCACCACGCCGATCCCCATCGAGAACGTCTTGACCAGCGCCAACGGTCTGGTGCACTCCGTTCCGGTCGACGCACTCCAC
>NZ_JBFUJB010000028.1:0-64468 GCF_056401575.1 Rhodococcus sp. P4_E4
TCGGTCGGGTACCAATGTTGCTGCTGGTCAGACGATCACGTACACGGTGACCGGTGCGAACACGGGTAACACGACCCTTGATCCGGTGGTGTTGACCGATGATCTGTCGAAGGTTCTCGACAACGCCGCGTTGGTGGACGGTTCGCTCAAGGCGACGGTCGACGGTGTCGACGCGACTGCTCCGACCCTCGAGGGTACCACGCTCTCCTGGACGGGTGCACTCGAGGCCGGTAAGTCGGTTGTTCTGACCTATCAGGTGAAGGTCAACGACGGTGTTGCCGGCGGGGTTCTGGTCAACAACAAGGTCACCGGTACTGCGAAGCCGCCGACCGGTCCGGAGATCACTCCTCCGCCGGTGACGACCGAACACCCGGTTGATGGCACTCCCGCAATCGAGGTACTGAAGTCCTCTGACCCGTCCACCACGAACCGTGTGGTTGGCGGCCAGGAGATCACGTACACGCTCACGTTCAAGAATGTGGGCACCGCGGATGGTGAGATCAGCTTCTACGACGATCTGACTGATGTTCTCGACGATGCAGTAATGACGAAGAATCCGGCTACTACTTCCACGCTGGTTGTTTCGGGTGTCGTCGACAACGTCTTCACGGTCACCGGAAAGCTGGCCAAGGGTGAGAGCGCGACGGTGACGTACACCGTCAAGGTCAATCCTGAGATCGGAACGTTGTCAGGTCCCGGATTCACTCCGGGCGTCCTGAACAACTACCTGGTGGTTGGTGGCGAGAACCCGCCGGTGGACTGTGTTCCGGGCGACGCTCTCTGCACCGAACACCCGGTGGACCCGCCGGAGACCACCACCACGGTGCCTCCGACGACCACAACCACGACGCCGCCGGTTACGACGGAGCCCTGTGTTCCTCCGACGACGACCACGCGGATGGTTCCGACCACAACGGTTGCGACGACGACGGCTAGCGCGACCACTGCCGGTGACGCTGATGTGACCGGTACGGAGGAATCCACCACCACGGAGGAGACCACCACAGAGGAGACCACGACAGAAGAAGTTGTCGCGGAGGAGATTGTGGATCCGTGTGGCGTGACGACAACGACGCCGCCGACGACAACGCCGCCGGTCACGACAGTTCCGCCGACCACGACGGTTCCGAACACGACGGTGCCGGTTACACCGACGATCATCATTCCCCCGATCGTCGTTGTGCCTCCGATCGTCGTACCGCCGACGGTTCCGGGTCAGCCGGTTCCGAGCACGGTTCCGGGACAGCTGAAGCCGCCGACAGCAAACCCGGGTCAGCCGGGTCAGCCGAAGCCGCCGACGTCTGCTCCTCAGGGTGGAACGATCAACTCGGGTGGTGGCGCTGGTGAGAGTGGCGTGAACACCGGGTTGCTCGCGGCAGGCGGTTTGGTTCTGCTGCTGGCGCTGGGAACGGGTGTTGTTCTCCTGACGCGTAAGCGTCGCGAGGATGGTGACAACTGATTCTCTTGAGAATCTGAGGTAAACGACGTGGGGCAGATCGCAGAGTATGCGATCTGGGGCCAATGGGATGCGGGGCTTTCGATGCTGGCGTCGTCGGTCTCGCCGGGGTGCTGGACGCAGACGATGACGCGCTTCTCGTCCACGATGGGGCCGCAGGTTTCGGCGCCGACGGGAACGGTGAGGAACTGCTTTGTCTCACCGCGGTTTTCGCCTTCGAGGACAACGCTGAACAGTCCGTCGTTGGACTTGAGTGCGTTGCCGTCGGTGGAGATCCACAGATTGCCGTGCGGGTCGAAGGCAAGGTTGTCCGGGCATGAGATGGGGCTGACCTTGCTCTTGTCGAACCCGCCGAAGTAAGTATCGGCTGTGGCCGGATCTCCGCAGACGAGAAGAAGATTCCAGCCGAAGGTGGTGCCGGCGTGGTCATCGGTGATTTCGAGGACCTGGCCGTTCTTGTTGTTGTTCCTCGGGTTCGCCTCGTCGGCCACGGCGCCACCGTCGACTCCGCGCTTGGTGTTGTTGGTCAGTGCGACGTAAACCTTGCCGCTCTTCGGGTTTGCCTCGAAGTCCTCGGGGCGGTCCATCTTCGTTGCCCCGACCTTGTCACCGGCCTGGCGGGTGAAGACGGCGACCTCTTCGGCGCTCATACCGTCTACCAGCGATTCGCCCTTGCCGTCTTCGCCGGTGCGCAGGATGGCTACCCACTCGCCGGTTCCGTCGAACGTGCCGTCCGACGGGAGCTTGCCGGTTCCGTCGATCTCGCCGGCGGAGTTTCCGCTGAGCTTTGCAACGTACAGTGTTCCGGCGTCGAGCAGAGTCATGTTGTGGCGCATGGCTGCCTGACTCTTGCCGTCCTGCATCTTTCGGCTCGAAACGAACTTGTACATGTAGTCGAAGCGCTCGTCGTCGCCGCTGTAGGCGACGACGGTACCGTCCGACGTGATGTAAATGGTGGCGGCTTCGTGCTTGAAACGTCCGAGCGCTGTGTGCTTGATCGGAGTCGACGACGGATCCCAGGGATCGATCTCGACGACGTATCCGAATCGGTTGACCTCGTTGGGTTCTGCGACCAGATCGAACCGCTTGTCGAAGCGTTCCCACTTGCGCTCGGAAGCGGCTCCGGCCAGACCGTAGCGCTTCAGCCGGGCTGCCACCGTGGGATCGGTGACACCCTCGGCGTTCGCGAAGTACTGGTTGAAGTTCTCTTCGCCGGAAAGCACTGTGCCCCAGGGTGTGACGCCGCCAGCGCAATTGTTGAGGGTGCCGAGCACTTTGGTTCCCGTGGGATCGGCACTCGTCTTGAGGAAGTCGCTACCTGCAGCGGGGCCGGTCACGACAAACTCCGTGGTTCCGGTGATGCGGCGGTTGTTCGATCCGATCTCCGGTACCAGCTTGCCGTTGTCGGATTCGCCCTTGACCTGGACGACCGACAGTCCGTGGCTGGCCAGGCCGATCTTGAACTGCTCCTCGGTCGGGTTCTCCGCATCGTAGCCGCGGAACATCGCCGGCTCGGTGGAGTATTCGTGATTGACCACGAGGAGGTAGGTGTTGGGCTGCCCGTCGACCGGGAGCAATCCGGCGAAGTCGTTGTTGAATCCGAACTGCAGTTCCTGTGCTGCCGCAGTCTGCTTGTCGAAGTCGAATGCCGGGGCTCCGGCGAGAACGGCGTCACCCCAACGGATGACGACGGCCTGATCGTATCCGTCAGGGACGGTGACCTTGTCTTCCTTGTTGGGCGCGACGGCGTCGAAGTTCGTCCCCGCTGGTGTGGTTCCGCCGCTGCTGCCGCTCGTCGAACCGGTTCCCGGTTCCGCACTTGCGGATTCGTCCGAACATGCGACGAGGGCGCTGCCTGCTCCCACCGCGAGGACTGCCATGCCGCTGCCCCGGAGCATGCCGCGACGAGTCAGTGCCGTGCGTGCGATATCGCGGAAGTATTCGCCGCCCGAGGTGTTGGGGACCTCATGAGAGCACGCGTTTCCGCACTTGTACTGGCAGGTGATCGACGCGCGTGCAGACACGCCGTCGTGTTTGACGAACAAGGCCAAAGGCTTGATAGCCACCGTGAACTCCCGAGATTCGATGTACGGACTTCGGGAACCGTAGAAGCTCTAAGCGAGGGTAAAGGAACGTAAAAATGAACGGCAAAACAACGAGGCGACCCTTACCTGCAATTTACGACGCGTCCCCGCGGGGACGTCGCATGACATTTGTCATCGCCGATCCATGACGGTGTCACCGCAGGTGATGACGCTGTGCACTGTTTTCGTCGCGGACTTCCCGCGAGGCTTGGAGGCATGAGAGAACCACATGAGGGAAGCCTCCTGACGGACCTGATGGACATCGGACCCGCACCCACGATGGGCCGCGAACTTGTTGTGATCGTGGTGAACATCGCGATCATCGGAGGGGTGTTCGCGATCATCGGCTCCAATCCGGTGTCCTGGATTCTTGTTGCCGCTCTCGCGGTCTACGCGGGCATTCGATTCACGATCGGACTGCGCAGCTGGAACCGAGAGGAGGCGCAGCGATGAAGGGCGATCCCGTGATCGACGTAGTCGGAATGTCGCGGCGCTACGGCTCCGGCAAGGAGGCGTTCGATGCTGTTCGCAATCTGGATCTGAGTGTTCAGGAAGGCGAGCTGTTCGGCCTCCTCGGAACAAACGGTGCCGGCAAGACATCCACTCTCGAAGTGATTCAGGGCCTTTCACGAGCCAGCGCCGGTACGGTGCGCGTTCTGGGAATGGATCCGGTGCGCAACCGCAAGCAGATTCGACCGTCGCTTGGCATCATGCTCCAGAAGGGTGGGCTTCCCCAAGACCTGACTGCTCGTGAGAGTTTGGCGATGTGGGCCGGAACGTGCTCGAATCCGCTTCCCGTCGACGAGGTGCTCGAGCGCGTGGACATGCGTGACCGTGGCGATACCCGCGTGAAGTTCCTCTCGGGCGGTGAAGCGCGCCGACTGGATCTGGCGTGCGCGATCATCGGCCGGCCACTCGTACTGTTCCTCGACGAACCGACTACTGGTTTGGATCCCGAAAGTCGTCGTAACACTTGGCAATTGATCGCTGACTTGAAAGCGTCGGGCGTCACCATCATGTTGACGACGCACTACCTGGACGAAGCTGAATCCTTGTGCGACCAATTGGCGATCATGCACCGTGGATCGGTCGTGCGCAGCGGAACCGTGGCGGACGTCGTCGCAGATCATCCCGCCCAGATCAAACTGCACCGCCCAGGTCTTCCGCTCCCAGCGCTGGCCGGCGCCGAGGTGCGCGTCGAAAATGATCTGGTGCTGATCACCACTCGCACCGTCCAGGAGACGCTGACGGAACTGCTGCTGTGGGCGCAGCACAATGATGTCTTGCTGACCGGCTTGGATGCCCGAGCGGCGTCCCTGGAGACAGTATTCCTCTCCATTGCAGACCAATTCGATCATCACGCAACTCTCGAAGGAGCGTCGGCATGAACCGCATAGCAACCCTGTCTCGTTCGGAGTTCACGCTCCTGGGACGAAATCGACTGTTGCTCTTCAATGCAATCGTCCTCCCGCTGATCTTTCCCGTGGGAATGCTGTACCTGTCGCGAGACGGCGGGCTGTCGGACAAGTCGGTGTCCGCAGGCCTCGAGGTATTTGCGCTCTTCCTTCTCGTCTTCGTGGTCTTCTACAACTTGCTGTCGGTGTACGCGACGCGCCGTGACGAGTTGGTTCTCAAGCGACTACGGACCGGGGAATGCAGCGACGCCGAGATCCTGGCGGGCCCGGCAGTGCCGTCGTGGGTTCTCACCGCCCTGTTGACGGTGGTCATCGGGATCGCCGTGATGGTTCTCGGCGGCAGTGCTCCGGTCAATCCGGTGCTGGTGCTGGTCGCGGTGATCGGCGGCGCCGCGCTCTTCACAGCGCTGGCGTTGATCACTTCGGCTGTCACTCGGAACGCAGAGGCGGCGCAGATCACCTGCATGCCGATTCTGATTCTGGCGACGGCAGGTATGTCTTCGATCAGGAATGTCGTGCCGGACAACGTTGCTCGCATTCTCGATTTCACTCCGCTGGCCGCAGTAGTCGACCATCTCAATCTCGGATGGCTGGGGCGGACCACTGGCGAACTGGCTGATCTGGGCGATTCGCCCGGTGCGGCGGCCGGATTTGTCGACACCTTCGGTTCGGCTGGGCAACCGCTGTTGGTCATGCTGGCGTGGATCGTCGGTTCGGTTCTGATCGCGAACGTCCACTTCCGCTGGGAACCGCGTTCGTAGAACTCTGAGAAGGTAGTGGGCATGATCGCGCAGAACTTCGGACGCTGGAATCCGAGACGGACGTGGCGAACCGCGTCGAACGTCGACAAGGTTCGCCTCTACACGCGGCAATCGTTCATCATGGTCGCAGTGGTTTTCGGTGGCTTCGGTGCGGTCACCGAGATCGTTGCGGATCGGTACCTGTCGGGTGTCTTCCTCGGGATCAGTGCCGTTGCGTGCGCCATCGCCGTCTCTCGGATGTCAGATCTGGGCGGAGTCGTGGCCAAGCCCGTCCAGATTCCTCTTGCCGTGATGACATTGTCCGCGTTCTGCTCGGCGGGAATCGCCTTGGGAAGCAATGGCGAGAACGGCCCGTATTTCTGGTTGGCGGCAATCCTTGTCGTGCCCCTTGCGGGGTTGACGTCGTTGCGCTGGCTGATCGTGGGCTCGGTGGCCGCCGGGGTTGTACTGGGACTGCTTGCGGGTCCGGAAAGCGGCGTGTCCGTCGGAATCGTCGCCGCCTTCATGGGGCTGACCGTTTACATGTCGGTGTGGCTGCTTCGCATGGTCACCGAATTGGACGAGGCTCGCGGAGCTGCCGCTGCCCTGTCCGTCGCCGAGGAGCGGTTGCGATTTTCGCGCGATCTCCATGACGTCGTCGGGCGTGCGCTGTCTGCAATTGCGGTGAAAAGTGAACTTGCAGCGACTCTTTCACGGCGCGGTGACGATCGTGCAGCCGCGCAGATGGACGAAGTACGCGAACTTGCGCAAGATTCTCTCGACGAAGCGCGCGAGTTGGTTCGGGGATACCGGTCCATCGCCTTGGCATCCGAGTTGGCCGGTGCGCAGTCTCTGCTCGAGGCCGCCGGAATCTCCACCGCGATACGTGGATCGGCAGATCAACTGCCGGTGGAACTGGCCGAAGCCGCTGCCTGGGTCGTCCGTGAAGGCGTGACCAACATTCTCCGGCACTCCAGTGCCGAGAATTGCAGCATCGAGGTGTTCGCGGACGGCATCGTGATTGCCAACGACGGCGCACGGATCGCAGAGCCGAACAACGGAACCGGCCTGAACGGATTGCGCGAGCGCGTCGGCGCCGTCGGAGGAACTGTCGAAACCGTGCAGGACGAAGATCGCTTCACCCTCACCGCCCACTTTCCGTCCCGAACGAAGGAGTCTCGGTGACCGAGCCGATCAAGGTACTGCTGGCCGACGACGAGAACCTGATCCGCTCGGCTCTGGCCATGATGTTGTCGCTCGAGGACGACATCGTTGTCGTGGCAGAAGCCGAATCCGGCGAGGATGCCGTGATCGCTGCTGCAAAGCATCGACCTCACGTAGCAGTGCTCGACCTTCAGATGGCGGGTATCGACGGCATCGAGACGGCGCAGCAGATTGCGCAGACGGTCTCGGGGTGCGTCTCGATCATCGTGACGAGCCACGGGCGTCCCGGGTACTTGAAGAAGGCACTGTCAGCAGGTGTCCGCGGGTTTCTACCGAAGACGACGCCTGCGGCGACGCTCGCCGAGGTGGTCCGCAGCGTCCATGCCGGCGGGAGGTACGTCGACCCGTCGTTGGCTGCCGAGGCGATCGGCGCCGGCGACTCACCGCTTACTCCGCGCGAGGCGGACGTACTCGAATACGCGGCCGACGGGGCATCCATCGAGCAGATCGCTTCCCGGGCACACCTGTCTGCGGGTACCACCCGAAACTATTTGTCGTCAGCTGTCACGAAACTCGGTGCGGCCAATCGGCACGAAGCTGCAGTGATCGCTCGTCGGCAGGGGTGGATTTAGGGCCTCCGGCCCCCGTGCGCCTTTCTGGTTGCGGGCACTACCAAAAAGGCGCACAGGGCCGAAGGCCCTGCGATGTCGAGAATCCCCGACTTGCTTCGTCCCTGTAGTGAAGTGCGACCAGAATGGGTGGCACCGACACAGAGGAGATTCACGATGGCCAAGTACTTGCTGCTCAAGCACTACCGCGGCGCTCCGGCTGCAGTCAACGACGTGCCGATGGACCAGTGGACACCGGAAGAGATCACGGCCCACGTGAAGTACATGCAGGACTTCGCGGATCGGCTCGAGAAGGCGGGCGAGTTCGTCGACGGTCAGGCTCTCGCTCCTGAGGGCACCTTTGTCCGGTACGACGGTGAGGGTCGCCCGCCGGTCACCGACGGCCCGTTCGCGGAAACCAAAGACCTCATTGCCGGCTGGATGGTGATCGACGTCGACAACTACGACCGAGCCGTCGAATTGGCCGGGGAGCTCTCGGCCGCGCCCGGCGCAGGCGGGAAGCCGATTCACGAATGGCTCGAACTGCGCCCGTTCCTGACCGAGCCGCCGACCATCACGGACTGACGACTCTCATGGACGACGCGCTGCTTCGACGTCTGACTCCGAGCGTGCTCGGCATCCTCGTCCGCCGCGGAGCAGATTTCGCGTCGGCCGAGGACGCCGTGCAAGACGCTCTGCTCGAGGCGGTGAGGGCCTGGCCGGACAACCCGCCGCGGGACCCCAAGGGCTGGCTGGTCACAGTGGCCTGGCGGCGGTTCCTCGACGGGATCCGGTCGGATGCGGCTCGTCGCAAGCGGGAGTTTCTGGTTGACGAGCAGCCAGGCGAGCGGCCGGTCAGCGGGTCGGTGCCGGGCGTGGACGACACACTCCAGCTCTACTTTCTGTGCGCTCACCCGTCGTTGACGCCGTCGTCCGCCGTTGCACTCACGCTGCGCGCTGTCGGCGGGCTGACCACTCGCCAGATTGCGCAGGCCTACCTGGTGCCTGAGGCGACGATGGCTCAGCGCATCAGCCGAGCCAAGCGCACGGTCTCCGGCGTCCGGTTCGAGCAACCCGGCGATGTCGCCACCGTTCTACGTGTCCTTTATCTGGTCTTCAACGAGGGGTACTCCGGCGACGTCGACCTGGCTGCCGAGGCCATCAGGCTCACCCGGCAGCTCGCCGCTGCGATCGATCATCCCGAGGTGGCGGGGTTGCTCGCTCTGATGCTGCTTCATCACGCTCGCCGCGCCGCGCGCACTGCCGCAGACGGCAGCCTGGTTCCGCTTGCCGAGCAGGACCGCGGACGGTGGGACACCGAGACGATCGCGGAAGGGGTCGTGATCCTTCAGGGAGCCCTCGCTCGCGACCGATTGGGCGAGTTCCAAGCCCAGGCCGCGATTGCCGCACTTCATGCCGACGCTCTCACAGCAGACGAGACCGATTGGGTGCAGATCGTGGAGTGGTACGACGAACTCGCAGCCCTGACCGACAGCCCGATCGTCCGGCTCAACCGAGTGGTGGCGGTCGGCGAGGCGGACGGGCCACGCGCCGGCTTGGCAGCTCTTGCAGCGCTGGACGATTCACTTCCACGCCATGCCGCAGTCGAGGCCTATCTCCGTGAACGCGACGGAGACGTGGAGACGGCGGCGAGGTTGTATGCCGATGCAGCGCACAAGGCATCCAACCTCGCCGAACGTGACCATCTGATGCTTCAGGCGTCGAGGATCAACGCCCGTCGATCTCTGAAGCGTCCTGGGTCAGAGAACCTGTGACAGGAACGCCTGCAGTCGATCGGTCTCGGGATCGTCGAAAAGCTGTTCCGGAGTACCGGTTTCGACAACGGCGCCGCGGTCCATGAAGAGCACCTTGTCGGAAACGGAACGCGCGAAGCCCATTTCGTGCGTCACGACGACCATGGTCATACCGGACTTCGCGAGATCGGCCATCAACGCCAGAACACCCTTGACCAGTTCGGGGTCGAGAGCTGACGTCGCCTCGTCGAAGAACATGACCTCGGGCTTCATCGCCAAGGCGCGGGCAATGGCGACGCGCTGCTGCTGACCACCGGAAAGGTTGCCGGGCCGCGAGTCCGCCTTCTCCTTGAGCCCCACCAGATCCAGCTGCTCGAGCGCGAGCGCCCGAGCTTGTTCCTTGGACAACCCCTTGAGCTTGTTCGGCCCGAGCGCGATGTTCTCGGCGACGGTCTTGTGTGGGAACAGGTTGAAGTGCTGGAACACCATGCCGATTCGCTGGCGAAGCTCGTCGGGGTTGTCCTTCAAGACGGACTTCCCGTCGAGCAGCACGTCACCCTGCTCAGGCTCGTGCAGACGGTTCAGCACGCGCAGGAGCGTCGACTTGCCCGAACCGGAGGGCCCGATGACGGTGACGGTGTTTCCGGCGTCGACGTGCAGGTTGACGCCGCGAAGCACCTTGTTTGTGCCGAAGGACAGATGCAGGTCCTTGCCGGTGAGCGATACGGACTTCAGTTCAGAGCTGGTGGTCATGTCCTCAGCCCCTTTCCACGACGATGGCCTGCTCGAGCGGATCCAACGTGCCTGAAGTGTCGGCGCGTCCGGTCCGGAGTCGGTTGTCGATGTAGTTGACGAGGTGCGTCAGCGGGATGGTCAGAGCAAGGTAGAACAAGCCTGCCGCAACGAGCGGGGACAGGCTGCCGGTCTGGGCGTTGAGATCACGTCCGACGGCAAAGAGCTCCCGCTGGGTGACGAGGAGACCGAGGAAGTAGATCAGCGACGAGTCCTTGATCAACGAGATGAACTGGTTCATCAACGCCGGCAGAACGCGTCGTACACCCTGCGGGATGACGACCAGCGACATGGACTTGCGGTAGCTGAAGCCGAGGGCACGTGAAGCCTCGAGCTGCCCGGACTCGACGCTCTGGATACCGGATCTGAAGATCTCACCGATGTACGCCGACGCGAGCAGTGACAGCGCCGCGACACCGAGCCAGTACGGATTGCTTCCGGTGATTCCCTTGACGATCGGTCCGACGCCGAGCCCGATGATCAAGATGATGACGACGGCGGGCAGGCCACGGAAGATGTCGGTGTAGACGCGGGCGGGCCAACGCAGCCAACGGGTTCGCGAGATACCGGCGACAGCGAGCAGCATGCCGAGGATCGTGCCGATGATGCCAGACGCGAGCGCAAGGATCAGGGTGTTGGGAAGACCGGTCTTGAGGAGATCGGGGAATGCCTTCTTGTACAGATCCCAGTCGAAGAACGTGTCCTTGAGCTGTTCGAGCGTCGACTTCGGTTGGTACGACGCAGTATCGCCACCGTCACCGTTTGCTGCGTTTTCCGCGGCAATGGCTGCGAAGTCGGGCAGTTCCGGAGTGGCCGCGGCCTTGGATCCGGGCTTCCAGCCTTCAGGGAGTTGGCGCGGTACCCAGTCGGCGTACAGCTGAGACCAGGTTCCGTCGTCGATGACTGCGTCGAGGCCGGAGTTGAGGGCGTCGATCAGCGGCTGGTTCTCCTTGTTCACCGCCCAGCCGACGAAGTTGTTGACCGAGAAGGTGTTCTGGATGATCGAGGTCGGATCACCCGGAGCGATTGCGCCTTCGGCCTGCTGAGACGGAGCTACCCAGGCGTCGATCTGTCCGGACTTGAGGTTCGCGTACGCCGTGGCGTAGTCGGGAAACTTCACGGGATCGAGCTTGAGCGTGTTCACGACGTAGTCGTCCTGCACGGTTCCCTGCACGACGCCGATGCGCTTTGATGCGTCCAGGTCTCCGAAGCCGGTGATCGGGCTGCCGTTAGGCACGACGAGGGAGAAGTATCCGAAGTCGTAACCGTTGGTGAAGCCGACGGTGTTGCGACGGTCGTCTGTGGTGGTGATGGACGACGAGCCGACGTCGAAGCGTCGACCGGCAACCTGGGCGAGGAGCCCGGCGAACTCGGTGCCGACGAACTCGACCTTCAGGCCCAGCTTGTCCGCGACGGCCTTCAGCAGCTCGTTGTCGTATCCGGTGTACTGATTCTCGGAGTTGACGCAGATGCTCGGGGGCGCGTCACCGAGCGTGCCGACCGTGATGACCCCGGGTTTGATCAAGTTCAGCTTCGAGGTGTCGATCCGATCGACCGGGGTGACGGTGGCCGTGGTGTAGCGGTCTTCGGCGCCCGCACCCGCTGCCGCATCCAGATTGGTGGGCGCCGCGGTTGCGGCTCCCACTCCTGGAGGTGCACACAGGTCTGTGGGGGCTGCCGACGAATCCGAGCCACTCGAGCACGATGACAGAGTCAACGCCAGGAGGGCAGTGAGGAGCAGTGCCACCACCAGGCGGATCTTCGCTGCGACGGAAGAAAACATGCGAGCAGCGTAAACCTAAGGGTAGCCATTTCTCCGTGTAGAACTGTTGACAGTTTTCGGACAAGCGGCCGCTGCGCTGCGGGCATGCCTTCAAATCAGCGTGATTTTAAGTATCGCCAGGTCGGAGAAACCCGTCTCGAAGAGAACGGAGTTACCGAACCGGTGCGAGTTCGACGCTCGCCGGAGGTACCAGGCGGCGCAGTGTCCCGTCGAAGCCGGTGACGTAGAGCGCCCGGCCGTCGCCGTCCCGGCCGATACGCACTGAACTCGGCCCGGTCCACCCACCCGACAGACCCGAAGCGACGACGCAGGACTTCCCGGTCTCGGGATCTACACGATAGATCGCGCCCTCGAGGTGAGCAGCGACGTAGAGCATCCCATCCCGCGACATGGTCAGATCGTCGAGACCGGGTACCGGGCTCGGGACGGTTGCGACAACGGCCCACGCATCAGGGGTATCCACAGGGACTCGAATGATCTGACCTGTGAACAGATCATCGGTGTACACGGCTCGATGATCCGGACTGAGCGCGAGCCCCTCCGAACGTGGCACTGCGGCCCAATTGGGTACGACGGTTCGGGAGTCATGTTGATAGCGCGACACGCCCTTCGACTGGCCGCCCTCCGTTCCGACCCACGTCGTCAGAAGATCGCCGTCAGGTAGGCGGAGCAAGCCGTTGCCCGCGAAGTCGGCGGGCGCGGACAGCTGATCCGTCGTGGTGTCCAGGTGCCACAGCTTGCCGTCCTGTCTGGTGAGGAAGGACAGCCTCGAACCGTCGAGCTGCAAACCGCCAGGAGCAGCCATGCCGTCGAGGACGGTTCGTACCTGTCCTTCGGCGTCGACGTGATAGATCTTCGACTCGCCGGAGAGGTAGAACCCGCCGTTGTCATCGGTCTCGAGGTTCTCAAGCTGTTCCAACCCTTGGGCTACGGTCTCGACCTGCCAATCGCCGCACATCGGCGCGGTTGTCCAGGTGGCCTTCGCCGGCGTCGCCGCGGCAGCGGTCCCGGCTGCGATTGCCGCGACAGCGGTCCCGGCTGCGATTGCCGCGACGATCAACAACGCCCGAGTTCGGTTGCGTGATAGCCCCATTGCGCACAACTTACGGCAAATCGGACCAATATCAAACGGTCTGGTCGGTATAGCCGACGCCCAGGGGGTCGCTCCAGGTGGTCCACACGTCTGGCCCGAGTTCGATCTCGGCTGTGGTGAGTAGACACGCGTCGAGTTCTCGGTGCAGTCGAGATGGGTCGATGGATTGGCCGATGAAGACGAGTTCTTGTCGGCAGTCACCGACAGGTTCTTCCCACTTGTCGAGGATTCCGTCGCGACGGTAGTCGTCGGCCGGCCACTCGTCACGGGGTAGAAACTTCCACCAACGGCCGACGTATCCGTGGCGAATGAGATGACCGGCCTGAGAAATACTCCCGATCTCGGTGAACCGGCCGGCATTCCAGTAGTAGCCCTTGGCCCGAAGTAACTTTCCGTTGGTCCACTCGCTGCTCAGGAAATCATGCAGGCGTTGTGGGTGGAAGGGCGCGCGCTCGCGGTACACCACCGAACCGATTCCGTACTCCTCGGTTTCGGGGGTGTGTTCACCTTGGAGTTCTTGTAGCCATCCAGGGGCCTGAGCAGCTTTCTCGAGCGAGAACAAGCCGGTATCGAGAATCGTGTCGAGTGGGATACGGCCGAGAGTCATCGGAACTATCGCAGCAGTTGCGTTCAAAGATCTTAGGACCGAAGTCAATTCGACCAGGTGCTGGTGCGAGACGAGATCGGCCTTGCTCACCAGGATGACGTCGGCAAACTCGATCTGATCGACAAGCAGATCCGCGATGTCGCGTTCATCTTCCGGGGCATCGGCTTCGACGCGACCTCCAGCCGTGTAGTCGCGCAGAAAACTGTTGCCGTCGACGACTGTGACCATGGTGTCGAGTCGGGCGACGTCGGCCAGGGCATGGCCGTCGGTATCGATGAAGGTGAACGTCTCCGCGACGGGCAGCGGTTCGGAGATGCCCGAAGATTCGATGAGAAGGTAGTCGAATCGGCCATCGGCGGCCAAGGCGCTTATCTCGGAAAGAAGATCCTCTCGCAGAGTGCAGCAGATGCAGCCGTTGGTCATCTCGACCAGTTTCTCCTCGGAGCGACTGAGCGAGATCTCACGCTCGACTTCTGCACTGTCGATGTTGATTTTGCTCATGTCGTTGACGATCACCGCAACCCGGCGGCCCTCCCGATTGCGCAGGATCTCGTTGAGTAGCGTCGTCTTCCCGGCGCCCAGGAAACCTGACAGCACCGTGACCGGAAGTCGTGTGTCGACCATGATTTCCAGTGTCCTTCCGAATGAGTGAATCGTTGTGATCAGGCCGCAGGCTCGAGGTAACCCTCGAAGAGGTCGACAACGACGCTTCCGCCGTCGGTGTCGCTGCCGAACAATTCCTCCGCAGCGAACGTCACGTGGTAGGTGGGTTCTTCGCCGGCGTCGTTGCGGCCGTGACCGATTGCGTCGGGGAACGGCCACTTCTCGGTGGTCCGGTGAGCGATGGTCCCCACCCGTCCTCGGCAGTAAGCAGGCATTCGAATATGCCCGGGAACGTATTCGTCTCGCACACGTACTCGCTGACCGACCTCGAAGGTGGTTGTGTCGACGCGAGCGGGTCGGCCTTCGGATTCGCTGGGCCGGGAGAGTGGGAACGGTCCTCCCGCAAGGCTTTCGAGCTCTTCCTGCGTCAGGATTCCCTTTTCGACCATCAGCGCCGCGACGCCGATGACGTACCGCTCGTAGTACGGGGTCATCATGTAGTGGCGGGGCTCCATCCGCTCGACGACGTATCGAACTTCGTCGACGCTGAAGGCCCCGAGTTCGGCGACACCGGCGAACATCAGGCTGTACGGCAGGTGTTCCCACTCGGCGTGGAAGGTGGGGCCGATGTCGGCGTTGACGGTATGCGGGACTTTGCCGAAGCCTTGAACTCCGGCAAGATCGTGTACTCCATCCATGGTGTGCTTCTTTCTTGTCGGGGTGGTCAGACGGTGGGGACCTGCGGGACTGCGACGCCGATCAGGCAGTCCTTGGTGACGATTTCCTGCAGTTGTTCCCGGCTCCAGCCTTCGGTTCCTGCGGGACGTTGCGGTAGGACCATGTACCGAGTTTCGGCGGTGGTGTCGTAGACGCGGATCTCGACGTCCGACGCGATCTCGGTTCCCATCTCGGAGAGAACCTTCCGTGGCTCGCGGACCACGCGTGCACGGTATTCGAAACTCTTGTACCAGGTCGGCGGCAGACCGAGGATGGGCCACGCGGTGCATGAACACAGCGAGCACACGATCACGTTCTTGAGGGTCGGGGTGTCTTCGACTGCCACGATGTATTCGCCCTGGGGGCCCAGATATCCGTACTGGGCAACCGCGGCGGTACCGTCGGTGAGAAGCAGTTGCCGGAAATCGGGGTCGGTCCAAGCCCGCGCGACCAATTCCGCTCCGCGCCTTGGACTGAAGTCCTCCTCGAAGGTCTTCTTCCATCCCTCGACGTAACCGTCGGGTACCAATCCCTTACCGTCGAGTGCGCGGAACAGGGCCCACGCGCGATCGGAGACCGGCGCCTGGGCCGGTGCGGCGTTCTCCGTTGTGTGGTCGATCGTTACTGACATCTGGTTCACCTTTTCTATGCGGGCTGATCATGTGTGAATCGGAGGAATTTTTTGTGCAAGTGCGGATACAGGACTAGGTGAGGCTGAGTTGTGGTGCAGAGTCGGAGATGTGGTCGGCAGGCGTCGGAAACGCGCCGCGAAGCTTTTCGAATGCGCGCCCGACTCGGAGGACCGTCGCATCGTCGAAGGTCTTGCCGGTGATCATCATTCCGACCGGAAGCCCGTTTACCAGGCCGGCCGGAACGGACAGGGACGGATGTCCGGTCACGTCGAATGGTGCCGTGTTGGCGATCATCCCGAGAGCCTTCGTGATGAAGGTTGCACGATCCACGTCCTTCGCCGGCAATTCGGATGCGACGTAGGGCAGTGTGGGCATCACCAGGACGTCGAATTGTCTCAAGGCAGTGTCGTAGGCGGCGCGGGCGAGCGGTACGAGGTTCCGGGCTTTGCCGTAGCTCGCGCCGCCGAGGGTGGTGATGCCGTGGTGGCCGGTCAGGGCCACTAGTTTGACGGTTTCGGACAGAGCGTCGGCGTGCTGAATGCGTCGAGAAGCAAAGTGTGCCATCAGTTCCGGATCGTACAAACCTTCGGCGTTCATGCCGTATCCGTTGCCGTCCAACATCTGGTAGGCACCACCGTCCGTGGCGATCACGTTCCAGATGTGGAAAGCATGCAGGTGCCACGGGATGTTTACTTCCTCTACCGTGCAACCGATTTCGGTCAGACTGTGTGCCGCTGCGCGGACTGCGTCGTCGACCTCGGGCTGTGAGACCGCGTGCCCGAAACCTTCTCGAACGATCCCGATTCGCAGACCATCCACATCGGAGTCGAGGGTGGACAGATAGTCACCTGCTTCGACGCTGTCGGCTTGGCGTGGGTCGTTACCGTCGCGACCGGCGATGACCGAGAGCATCAGTGCGGCTTCGTGGACCGTGCGTGTGATCGGGCCGAGATGGTCGATTGTCCGCTCGATGGGAAATGCGCCGGTATACGGGACGAGCCCGAACGTCGGCTTGTGTCCGACGACGCCGCAGAATGCCGCCGGGATCCGGATCGATCCGCCTTGATCCCCGCCGATGGCAAAATCGACGTCACCGTTTGCAACGAGAGCTGCACTGCCACCGGATGATCCACCTGCTTCACGCTGTGGGTCCCATGGATTGCGGACCGGTCCGCTTGCCGGTGTGAAGCTCGAACCGGAGAAACACAGGTCCTCACACACAGCTTTGCCTGCGACGGTTGCACCGGCCGCCAGTAGTCGAGTGACCACAGTCGCGTCGCGAGACGGAGTGAATCCCTCTACCGTCCGAGATCCGTTCATCATCGGAACTCCGGCCACGGTCACGTTGTCCTTGATCGCCACGCGTCGGCCGGTCAGGACGCCGTCCGACGTCGGCGGGATGCTTGTGTTCACATACCAAGCGCTCAAGGGGTTTTCGTTCGCAGTTGGCACCACATGCTCGCGTGACGTGGTCGGCGGGGTTGCCTCGTCGGCGTACAACTGGTCGACGACGTCGTAGGAGCCCAGTGCTCCGTCGATCAGTGCCGGCCACTCGAGCCGGGCTGATTGGTCGAGAGTGATGCCGTAATGCCTTGCAGCGGTGTCTATTGCATTGTCGTCAGGTCGGATTGTCGCCATGAGAAGTGTGCTCCTGATGTGATCGGCTTCACTTGTCTTTCAGACTAGGGCCGGATCAGTAATTGCGTCAATAGGTATCGACATATTGACTCGTTAAGTTCGGGTTACGCGCGCTCAGAGAGAGCGGGGGTACAGACGCCCATGGCGTGATTCAGCGATCAGGATCGGGCGATGCAGTGGAACGCCGGTGTCCGTCGAGCTTTTCGACGTTGTGACAAGCTGCCGAAGTACTGTTTCCGGATCGCCCGCCGACGTTCGTTCGACTGCGCGTGCGTAAGCGACGATCGCTTCGTACGTTGTCTCCGACAGGGAACTGAGCGGAGGCAGGAGTTCGTTCGAGCTTGCGCTGTATCGCTTTTCGAGGTCGTGCTCGCCGGCTGCGGATTGAAAGTAGCCGAATGCCGCCCAGACTCCGTCGGCATCGGAATTGCCGATGAGCTGCTGAGTGGCCTCGTCGAGGACCAGCGCGAACGTCCGCGTGGTGGCCCGCAGTCCGTGCTGGGCGCATTGCCGTTCGAAGAAGACCTCGTCATGGCCCACCAGGGTGGAAAGAATCAGTTCCGCCCCGGAGTCGACTATCGACTCGATGATCCGTGAGAAGTCGGTTGTTCCCAACGGTACGTAGACTTCGCCGGCCACCGAACCTGTGGATTCGGCGATCACACGCCGAGCCGCCCAATGTGCTCCGAACGACCACGAATACTGCTGACCGACCAGGAACCAAGTGCGAGAACCGGTATCGGACATCATTGCGGGTATGCCCGCTCGCGTCTGGTCGAGTGGCCGCTCACCCAATCGAAGGATCCCCGGACGCGATCGACCTCCTTCGTTGAGAACTGTGTGTACCAACAACACACCGGTGTTTTGCAACGCAGATGCGGCGGCGTTGAAGGTCGACGACGTCACGCACGCAAAAATGGCGCGACATCCGCTTTTCACCAATCGCAGTGCGGTCGCCGCTCCGGCCGCCGAGTCGGAAGCGTCATCGCCGATCACCAAGTCGACGAGAACGCCGCCGACACCGCCGTCTGCATTGATCTCTTCCACCGCCAGGGCAGCGAGTGTTTCTGTGGCCTGGGCGAATACAGCCGCCGAGCCGGATTTGCTGACCAGCAGTCCGATCCGATGTCGGTCGGAGCGCGGAGGTTCGGGTGGAGCGAATCCGCGCTTGTTGGCAAGCCAGGAAATGCCGTCCTGATCGAGGCTGGACTCGAGAACGAGTCGGGTGCCGGTGCCGTCGGGAAAGAACCGGATCGTCAGACGGCCGCGCCACGGTTGGTGGTGCACGATCACGACCGAGCGGCCCCGCTTCACGCCGGCGACGTACCCCAACAGAGTGATCGGCATTCCGGCTACATCTGCGCGTGCGCCGTCGCCGACGGGAAGGGAGATGGCGACGGCGGCCCCGACCGTCAGTTGCTCACATTCGAGTTCGAGCAGTTGCCCCGTTTCGAAGCGCTCGAAGGCTGACCCTGGCGGGTCCGTCGTCACGATCTGTGCCGTTACGGAGAGACCTGGCACGTTCTACTTCCTGCCTGAAATAGATGCTGGGGCTCAAACAGGGCCTCAAGCCCGGCGACGCACCGAAGCCGCGTCGGAATCCTCAGTCGCCGTGGTCGGCAACTCGGAGGCGTTCGAACCTGCTTCCAGCGCTCGCCCGAGGACGTCGCGCAGGAACTGGAGTGCATCGTTGGCGGGCCCAGACGGATCGATCGAAAACAAGCGATGACGTCCTTGACGGCGTTCGACGATAACTCCGGACAGCCGCAGCGCCTTGAGATGTGTGGATACCGTGGTGCGACCGACCGTCGAAATTTGATCGCTGATGAAGCCTGCGTTGCATTCGCCGTGGGTAGCCAGAGTGTCGAGAATCTGTCGGCGCACCTGGTCGGCCAGCACAGCAAACGCCAACTCTTCGTTTCTTTGAGTAGTCACTGTGTGCTGTCCGCGCTTCCTCGATGGCCTCTACTGAGATATGTCGACACTCGTCAACATATCTCGAGTTGCCTCCGAGGGAAAGAACGTGGCCGAAGATTTCCGGCGGCTTCGGTCAGTGCGCGGCGATGGCCACCGCGTCGCGCAGCATCCCGGTCCCGGGATGGCAGTTGATGTACTCGTACAGCTGATCGGCGGCATCGAATACCGAGACCTCATGGTAGAGACGTAATTTCGACAGGCCCTCGGCCACCCGGAAGAACGTCGTGAAGATCCGCAGATGGGTCGGGTGGGATTCCGACCACCGCTCGAGTTGGTCGAGTGAGGCCCAGTGACCGATGTTGTAGCTCAGGTCGAGGAAGTTTCCGTCGATGTCGATATTGCGTACGAAACGGTTGCTGTAGCACCCGACGGCCGGGCCGTTGTCGCGGAGGAAGTCCATGCCCGATTGAAGAGTGGGCAGGATTTCGTCGAGGTAGAGGCTGCGCTCGTCTGCTTCCGCGTCGGCCCAGTCCTGCCCGGATCTGATCAGTGCGATGTTGTCGTGTCCCCGCACTACTACGCGTCCACCTGCGGCGGGGTCACCGGCGACGACCCGTAGTTCGCCCGAGGCCTGCATCCAGTCGGTCTGAGAGATCGGAAAGCGCTCGCGCATCGAACCCCAGTAGCCGTGCTCGTTGATCTCGCCGCTGACACCGTCCATGACGGCTCCCACTCCGGGGAGATCGTCCTGGAACGCGTAGAGCGTCTCGAATTGTTCGGCTCTCGGTGCCACGATCTCCCGGAAGAACCCCAATCCGTCGGACAAGCGGTCCTCGGACTCCCACCAGGAGGCCACCGGAGCTGATGTGCTCCAACGATGTTGGGAAGAAACATCTTTCCAGTACCCGACCACGATCAGATTCTCGTAGCCCTGGTTGTCGATGTGGTGGGTCAGATCGTGGTGTGCCGGTCCGTCCGGCAAGTTGAAGCCGGCGACGATATCCCGCATTGCCTGCAGTGCTGCCGAGCGCTGACCCTCGCCGCGGAACTGCACGCCGAGATAGCCCATCGCGACCTGGTGCAATGTGTCGTCCGCACGCCCGACCCACATGGGAAATGGTGGCGAATAGGTATCCGGAACGCGCCTGGTCAGCGTGCGCGGGCATTGAAGATGTTCACCGATTGCAGATTCCATGAGTGCTCCCTGTGATGTAGGTGGTCGGATCGGGTGCCTGGCACTTGGCAACGCCGTGCCGAAAATCTACGCCCGCGAGGCCGAGCAAACTTGGCCGTCAGCGCCCGATACTTGGCCTACCGCGCCGAGAATTGTGGATAGGCGTCGGCGACAGAACGTTTTGAACATCATGTTGAATAGGTAAGTGTCCGAGGATGTTACAGATCAGCGAGCAGTACTTGTGGGGGCCACTGCTTGCGACCGGTATTGCCGCGGGCTGATCCCGAACTCCGCCTTGAATGCGCGACTGAAGGCGGCCAGGTCGGTGAATCCCCAGCGGTGAGAAATCTGGGTCAGCGACCGCTCTATGCTGTGGCGTTGCACGATCTCACGACGGCAACCGTCGAGTCGACGGCTGCGAATCGAACGCGACACCGTTGTGCCGTGTTCGGCGAAGGCTCGGTGCAACTGGCGAATGGAGACTTTGACTGATCCCGCGATGTCCACCGGTGACAGGGCCGGGTCAGCGATGCGGGCGTCTATGGCCGACAGAGCGGATTCGTACAGGCCAGTTCGCCGGGAGACGATCGGACGCGCGGTTGCGTGAAGAACCGACTTGACCAGGCTGCCGATCTCGTTGACGACTTCCTCCTCGTCTCCGCTCGCGTCGGACGTCATGCGGACGGAGGCAAGATCGTGAAGAAAGCGACCCAGCAGGCCACTCAGGCCCGAGTGTCCGTCGAAGGCAATGGCTGTCAAGCTCGTGACCTCCGCGTCGCTGAGGGACAGGTATGACCGTGGCCAGGTGAACACCTCGAGTCCCCAGATGCCGTCGTGTGCGTGTCCCTCGATCTGCCAATCGAAGGGGCGCGTGGTGTCGTACAGGACGTAGTCGCCACGTCGCAGGACGCATGCGCGGTCGTCTTGCCGCACTACCGCGCTACCGCGGCGGATCATTCCGATTTGCAGATAGTCCGCACCGTCACTCTTGATCAGGCTGCTGCTACGGACTATTCGTTGTTCCATCGATTGAACTGCGGACACCCGAACGTGTGCGAGTTGGGCCGAGTGCACGGCCCCGCTGAATCCATCGCCGTCTTCGATATCGGATACGTCGAGCGCGACAAAATGCTCACGCAATAAATCTGCCCAGTCGCCCGTGAGAGTCGTGCGGGTGGGCAGGGAGAAGCCGGATCGCGCGAGCATTGCAGGGCGCCTCCTCGCAGAAAAGCCGAAGTTCTCGGGTGCTCGATGTTCAGAGAGTAATCCCGCACATCGGACATGTCGATAGGAGTCGACATGTCATCACGTCGGGAGAAATTGTTTGCCATACAAACAACGCCGAGTTATTGTTTGTCATACAAACAAGTAGGAGTTCGTGATGGTCACCGAGTCAGTTCCAGCAGCGCGCGCGACGCGTGAGTCGGGCAAGCAGACGCGCATGGCACTGTTCAACGCTGCAACCGAGCTCTTCCTCGAACATGGCGACAGCGTGTCCATCGCGCAGATCTGCACCGCCGCCGGCGCCCATCCAAACCAGGTGACCTACTACTACGGCTCAAAAGAGAAGCTCTTCGTCGAGGTGGCGTGTGCAGCCGTTCTGCGCGCAGGCAAGCGTGCCGAGGTCGATGCCGCCGACGCCGACACCGTGGGCGACTACACCGAGAAGCTGGTCGGATCACTCCTCGGCTCGGGCGCTCCCAGTGTCGAACTGTTCGTGGAAGCGATGATGATGACGGGTCGCCGTGGTGAACTCCGCGATCTGATCTCCGAGACGCTTCGCACTCTGCATTCCTCGGGTGAAACAGCCCTCCTCCGTACCTTGATCCGCACCGGCTGGCAGCTGCGCGCGGGCATCGACGTCGAATCCAAGGCCTTCTGGTCTGCGATCTTCGGCCTCGTCATTCAGAAAACTGCCACCGGCGAGAGCTTCGGTTACTCCCTCGAGGAGGCGGTCGCCGTCATCTTCGCCACTCTCCAGATACCCGACGCCGTACTCAACAGCTCGATGGAATGAACTCTCTTCGAGCGTGATTCTCCGACAAGGACTTCGATGAACATCGTTCGCGTATTCGACAGCAACGTCACCAAGACCCCGGACAAACCCTTCCTGATATTCGACGGTCACGATCACACGTACTCCCAGGTTCAGGACGGAAGTCGACGCGCCGCAGGCTATTTGCAGTCGCTGGGCGTGCAGCCGGGCGACCGCGTCGCGCTGATGTGTTACAACACTCCGGGATTCGTGTACGCGATGCTCGGTGCCTGGCGCTTGGGCGCCGTCGTGGTCCCCATCAACCACAAGATGCAGACTCCGGAAGTTGCCTACGTGCTGGGACACGCGAAGGTGTCGGTGTGCGTCTTCGACGGTGAGTTGGCGCCGGTTGTCGGTCGACTGGAGACAACGGCCAAGCTGATCAGCACGGACTCTGTCGCAGACGGTTTCGACTTCTTCGACGACGCCATCACCCGACAAGAGGGCGTTAACGGTATCGACATCGACGAGAACGATCCGGCTGAAATCCTCTACACCTCGGGGACCACCGGCTCGCCCAAGGGCTGCGTCCACAGCCACCGCAACGTCGTCGGTGTTGCCGTCACCGCGGCCCTCGCCGTGTCGACGACTCGGGACGAGCGCCTGCTCATGGCCGTCCCGATCTGGCACGCTTCCCCGCTCAACAACTGGTTCATGTCCACGCTCTACATGGGCGGAACCGTCGTGCTGCTGCGCGAGTACCATCCCGTCAAATTCCTGGAAACTGTTCAGGAACAACGTATTACCCTCTGCTTCGGCCCGCCGGTCATCTACACCACTGCACTCAACCTCGTGCCGAACTTTGCCGACTACAACCTCGGTAGCGTTCGTGCGTGGTTGTACGGCGGCGGACCGATCGGCGCGGATGTCGCTCGGCGACTGGTGGAGTCGTACGGCACCACCGAATTCCGGCAGGTCTACGGCATGACCGAGACCGGGCCGGTGGGCACTGTGCTGTACCCCGAGGAGCAGTTGAGCAAGGCGGGCTCGATCGGCCGCGTCGCGCTGGCCGGCGTCGACCTGCGCCTGGTTGCCGATGACGGCACCGACGCGGAGCCCGATCAGATCGGTGAGATCTGGCTGCGCGCCGACACCGTCATGCAGGGGTACCTCGACGACCCCACTGCCACGAAGGCTGCTTTTGCCGACGGAGGTTGGTACCGCACCGGCGATCTGGCGCGCAAGGATGCGGACGGTTACCTCTTCATCGTCGACCGCGCGAAGGACATGATCATCACGGGCGGTGAGAACGTCTACTCCAAGGAGGTCGAGGACGTGATCTCCGGCCACCCGGACGTCGTCGACGTCGCCGTTGTCGGAAAACCCAACGAAGAATGGGGCGAGACCGTCGTCGCACACGTCGTCTGGCGTGAACCGGATGTCATCAGCGCCGACGACATCAAGGACTACCTCTCGGACAAGTTGGCGCGCTACAAGATTCCGCGTGAAGTGGTGTTCGCGACCATTCTTCCGCGTACACCGACCGGCAAGATCCAGAAGCACCTCATCCGCGCAGCGAGCTGAAAGGCCTGTCATGACTGATATTTCCGAGAAGACCGTCACCCACCCGGCTCCGCATCGCACCCATGCAGTGCTCAACCAGTCGGTACCGCGCACGGACGTCAACGAGTTCCTGCTCGATACGGTCCTGGCCGAAGGGGTCGCGCGCCACGACGCGGATTGGGCCACAAGCGAACTCACCGACATCGGTGAACTGGTCGGCAGTGCTGGATTCCAGCACGACGCCGAGCTGGCCAACACGGTGATCCCCGAATTGAAGACCTTCGATCGCTGGGGAAACCGCATCGACGAGGTCGAATACCATCCGTCGTATCACCGGATCACCTCTGCTGCCGTAGCGCACGGTGCGCACACCTCTGCCTGGGCTGACCCCAAGCCGGGTGCCAACGTGGCTCGGGCCGCGGCATTCATGCTGTTCTCCCAGGTCGAACCGGGCCACGCGTGCCCGATCTCCATGACGCACGCCGTGATCCCCTCGCTCGAGCTGCAACCGGACGTGGCCGCTCTCTGGACGCCGCGAGCCCTTTCTCGGAGTTACACCCCCGAGTTGGATGCTCCCGGAAAGGCATCCGCGATATTCGGAATGTCGATGACGGAAAAGCAGGGCGGCTCCGACGTGCGAGCCAACACGACCATCGCCAAGCCGGCCGGACGTGGCGGTCCGGGTGCGGACTACCTGCTCACCGGACACAAGTGGTTCTGCTCCGCGCCGATGTCCGACGCCTTCCTGGTTCTCGCTCAGGCCGAAGGTGCTGCCGGTGAGGGGCTTTCCTGCTTCCTTCTCCCCCGCATCCTGCCTGACGGCACGCGCAACGTCTTCCGCATCCAGCGTCTGAAGAACAAGCTGGGGAACAAGTCCAACGCGTCGTCCGAGATCGAACTCGACGGCACCGTCGGCACCATGATCGGCGAACCGGGTCGTGGCGTGCGGACCATCATCGAAATGGTGTCCCAGACGCGACTCGACTGCATCCTCGGCAGCACGGCAGGTATGCGTCAGTCGGTCGCCGAAGCGGTGTGGCATGCACGGCACCGAAGCGCTTTCGGTGCCGTCCTGGCAGATCAGCCGGCGATGACGTCGGTGCTTGCCGATCTGGCTCTCGAATCCGAAGCCGCCACCATCACTGCACTGCGATTGGCTCGCGCGCAGGACGAGGACGCGGACGAGCAGGAAAAGGCGTTCCGCCGACTCGCGACGGCTGTTGCGAAGTACTGGATCTGCAAGCGCGGCCCGCACCACTCCTACGAGGCACTCGAATGCCTGGGCGGTAACGGCTACACCGAGGACTTCCCGCTTGCCCGTCGCTACCGTGAGCAGCCCGTCATGGCCGTGTGGGAGGGGTCGGGCAACGTCATCGCGCTCGATGTCCTGCGCGCTATGACCCGTGAACCCGATTCCGTTGCCGCCTTCGACCACGAGGTCAACCTCGCTCGCGGCAACAACCCGGTCCTCGATCATCACCTCGATCGGGTACGACGCCAACTCGGTGAGCTCGCCACGATGGCACCCGCCGACGCCCAGCTCCGCGCTCGGACCGTCGTCGAGGCAATGGCGTTGGCGCTGCAGGCTTCGCTCATGGTGCGCCACTCCCCGGCCGCTTCGTCCGATGCGTTCATTGCCGCTCGCCTCGGCGCCGACCGTGGTCACGAGTACGGAACTCTGCCTGTGGGAACAGATTTCGCCGGAATTCTCGCGAGAGCCTAAGGCTGCTCCCTCAGTACCCTGGTGACGGTGTGTACTGCCGGCGTCGGATTGTTGGGCCGCCATGCCATCGCGATTTTCAGCGTGGGCGTGGCCCCGGCGATCGGCAGGTACACGACCCCGTCCATGGACAGATGCGCCGTCGACTCCACGACGACGGCGATCCCGACCCCCGCTCCGACCATGGCCAACAGGCTGTACGGATCGGGGGCTTCGTGCGCGACGGTGGGCGTGAAACCTGCTGTGGCGCAGACGGACAACGTCGCATCGCGCACCACCGAGCCGTGCTCGGCGGGATACATCACGAATCGCTCGGTTGCCAGGTCTTCCGGTGACACCGAGTCCCGGGCACTGAGGTGATGCCTGGCCGGAACCGCGACCATCAAGGTTTCCTCGCGCACAGTGTGAGTCTCGAATCCGCGCGGAATGGGCAGGCCGACTATGCCCATGTCGAGTGTTCCGCGTCGGAGAGCGTCGAGCACCTCACCCGAGTACATCTGCGGCCGTAGGTCCAGTTCGATTCCCGGATGGGAGTCGGCCAGCGATCGTGTGAGGGCCGACAGCACCGTGTAGCCGCCCGTTCCGCCGAAACCCACCGTGACACGGCCTGTTTCCCCGGTTGACGCCGCTGATGCGATATCTCGTACGACGGCGATCTGCGCTTCGATGATTCGTGCGGGCGTGACCAAGGCTTCGCCGGCTGCGGTCAATTGCACTGATCTGGTGGTCCGGACAAACAGGTCGGTGCCGAGTTCGCGCTCGAGCGCCCGAATGGTCTGGCTGAGCGGGGACTGCCCGATGTGGAGTCGCTCGGCGGCCCGGCCGAAATGAAGCTCGTCGGCGACTGCGAGAAACGCGCGCAGCTGACGCAATTCCATGTCGCTCCTCCCGGGTTTCATTATGTGGTTCTTCCACATAAATGAGTCGAACTAAGTCTTGGACTCTACATGGATTTCGGACGATAGTGATTCACGCCTCACATTGCATCCCTTGGTGATGCCCGACGCGAGAATCAGGGAGAACCGTGGATCAACACCCAGGTCAAGACACCAATCCGCCTGAATACAACACCAAACAGGCACGCAAGGCCGGAATCACGGCGTTTGTCGGAACGACTATCGAGTGGTTCGACTTCTACATCTACGGAACCGCATCTGCCTTGGTGCTCGGCCCGCTGTTCTTCCCGGATGCGTCGCCGGCGGTGGGAACACTCGCAGCCTTCGCGACTTTTGCCGTGGGATTCGTGGCTCGTCCGGTCGGCGGAGTGGTGTTCGGTCATTTCGGAGACAAGTTCGGTCGCAAGAACGCCGTGATCATCACCCTCGCGCTCATGGGGTTGGGAACTGTCGGTGTCGGTCTCCTCCCTACGTACTCCCAGATCGGGATCTGGGCACCGATACTGCTTGTGGCACTGCGTGTTCTCCAGGGCATTGCCATGGGCGGCGAATGGGGTGGCGCCGTATTGATCGCCACCGAGTTCGCTCCCCCGAAGAAAAAGGTGCTCTACGGTGCGTTTGCGCAGCAGGGTTCACCGGTCGGCAACCTGCTCGCGACGCTGGCCTTCCTCGGCCTGACGTTGATGTCGGATTCCGTGTTCGAGTCGTGGGGTTGGCGTCTGCCGTTCCTCGGATCCGCAGCTTTGGTGATCGTCGCTCTCTACATCCGACTGCACATCTCCGAGACACCCGAGATGAAGAAGGCTGTTGCGGCACAGGAACGTACACGGATGCCGCTGGTCGAAGTGTTGCGTTCGCATCCCGTCGAACTTGCTCTCGGCGTCGGCGCTGTGGTTGCCGGTGTTGCCATCACGTACGTCAAGACAACCTTTGCGCTCTCATGGGCGACAACGGATCTCGGCTTCGAGCGTAGTGACTTCCTCCTCGTGATCACCGTGGCACTGGTAGCCCAGGCGCTCGTACAGCCTTTCGGTGCTGTGCTGGCCACGCGGATCGATCCGTCGAAAGCGGTCCGTTGGATGCTGCTTCCGGAGATCGTGCTCCTACCACTGATGTTCGTGCTGGTTCAGACGGGCTCCGTGCCCTTGGCGATTCTGGGTATGGTCCTCGCGACGGCGCCTCACGCAATGTATTACGCCGCGTTGGCCGGCATCCTGGCGCAGGTTTTCCCCACCAATGTTCGGTATACCGGCATCTCTCTGTCGTACCAATTGTCGACCGCCGTATTTGCCGGAACGGCCCCGATGGTCAGCCAGTATCTGCTGACGCGAACCAACTCGATCTGGCCGGTCGTCGCTCTTGGGCTCGTGTATGTCGTTCTCTCCCTTGTCTGTATGACGGCACTTTTGCGCAGGAGTGCGCTGCACGCGCAAGGGCTGGAGTCGACGAGCTCCTCGAACATGACCGATGTTTCCACCCTGAAAGGCGTTGACCACTGATGAACTTTGCACACACCGACCCCGCTCTGGCAGCGGTAGTGGACAGATGGACCGCCGGGGCGGACCGAGAGACGTTGAACGGATTGCTCGACCGACTGGGCCGAGATGCCGCCGGCCGTTTGTCCGAGCTTGCCGACATCGCAGACAAGAACCCGCCGGTGCTGCAGCAATTCGACAAGGCCGGTGACCGCGTCGACCGGATTTCCTATCACCCGGCCTACCTGGAACTGTGCCGGGCGGCGTACAACGAGTACGGCCTGTCCGCCATGTCGCACCGAAAAGGGTTGCACGGATGGGACTCCGTGCATCCGCCACTCGCGAAGTACCTCGCGTCGTACATCTTCGTGCAGGCCGAGTTCGGGCTGGCCTGTCCGGTGTCGATGACAGATGCTGCTGCGCGGACCCTGCGTATGTTCGGTGATCCGGCCGTGTTCTCGCCCTGGATCGACGCGTTGACGTCGACGGACCCCGAGCAGGCGAAGACGGGTGCGATGTTCATGACCGAGATTCAGGCAGGCACCGACATCGCCTGCACCGAAACACGCGCCGAGCGCGACGGTGACGGATGGGTTCTGACGGGCAAGAAGTGGTTCGCCTCCAACCCGGATGCCGATGTGATCATCACCCTCGCAAGATTCCCGGGCGGACAGGATGGTTCGACGCGTGGAGTCGGAATGTTCATGGTGCCCAAGACCTTGGGATCCGGCGAGCGCAACAACCTCATGATCGATCGTCTCAAGGACAAGCTGGGTACGCGTTCCATGCCGAGCGGCGAGGTGACGCTGAACCGCGCGCACGCACTCCAGGTCGGCGAACTCGATCGAGGATTCCGCCAGATGGCTGAGATGGTCAACACGTCTCGCCTGTCCAATGCGATGCGTTCGAGCGCTCTCATGCGCCGAGCAGTCCGCGAAGCCGTCGAACATTCGAAGAGCCGAGTCGTGTTCGGTAAGAAGCTCTTCGACCAGCCGCTGATGCGGGCGACGCTTCTTCCCCTTGCACTCGATGCCGAGGCTTCGCTGGCCCTGGTCGCGTACAGCGCACAGTGTCTTCAGGCAGCAGACGGCGGCGACGAACAGGCGCGCGCACTGATCAGGGTACTGACGCCGATCGCCAAACACTTTGTCTGCAAACGCGCGCGGGTGGTCACTGGCGAGGCCATGGAGGTGCGCGGAGGAAACGGCTACATCGAGGATTGGGCCAACGCGCGACTAGTGCGGGATGCCCACTTGGGCTCGATCTGGGAGGGCTCGAGCAATGTCATTGCGCTGGACGTACTTCGGTGCCTACGCAAGTTCAACGCGCACCGCACGGTCGCGGGAGCGATGACGGACATCTTGTCCACCGTCGGACCGGATTGCGAAGCCGGGTCCGGAGTTCTGTTGCGGCGCTGGGAGGAACTGGTAGAGGAAGGAGATCGTCTGATCTCCGGATCTGACGATGCCGCCCAGGCCGCCAGTGCAAAGTATGCCGACGAGTTGGCTCGTGCCGTCATGGCGACCCTGCTTTTCGATCTTGCGGATCACGGCATCCGACACGATAATGGGTACCGGTCACTGCTGGTGGCGAATTCCTACCTGGCCGGTCTTGCGGGGAAGGTGCCGTCGGCTGCACTCGGCAATCTCGACGTGATCACCGACGGCGGTGACGTCGAGCTGGATGATGCACGTGACGTCGTAGCCGAGTTCCTCTCTGTAGCAGGTGGTCATCGGTGAATTCTCCAACAGGCCCCACACCCCTCGCCGGCGTCCGTGTTCTGGATCTGTCGAAGATCCTTGCCGGGCCGTACGCAACCATGTCGCTTGCCGATCTCGGTGCCGACGTCACCAAGATCGAACACCCTGAAGGCGGCGACCCCACGCGTTCGTGGGGGCCTCCCTTCGTCGGGGTAGATGCCGCCTACTATCTCGCGATCAACCGCGGTAAGAAGTCGGTCACGATCGACCTCAAGTCCACCGAAGGACAGGAGATCATCCACCGCATGCTCGAAGAGACCGATGTAGTCGTGGAGAACTTCAAGCCGGGCAGCGGATTACAGAAGATCTTCGACTACCAGGCACTGTCCGAGCGATACCCGCATCTGATCACCCTGCACATCTCTGCCTTCGGTGAAGAAGGACCGCTGCGCGACGAACCGGGGTACGACATGATCGCGCAGGCCGCGGGTGGGCTCATGTCGCTCACCGGTGAACCGGGTGGTGCTCCGATGAAATCCGGGTTTGCGTTGGGAGACTTGGGCGCAGCGCTCTTCGGACTGGTCGGTGTCCTGGCTGCCTTGGTCGAGCGAGGCCGGACCGGGCGCGGACAGTACGTGACCACGTCGCTGTACGAGTGCCAACTCGCGATGCACGTGAACTGGGCGACCAGTTACTTCGCCACCGGTGAGCGCCCGACTGCATTGGGCTCCGGTCATCCGAATCTTGCTCCGTATCAAGCATTTCCTGCCAGCGACGGGTACTTCGTCATCGCTGTCGGCAACGACGGGATGTGGGCGTCGCTGTGCGAGGCCATCGGAAGGAGTGAACTGGTCACCGATCCGCGTTTCGTCCACAACCGCGACAGGGTGGAGAACCGCGAGAGTCTGGAACGAGAACTCACCAGCGCCTTCACATCGGAAACCGTCGAACACTGGTGCGCTCTTCTCGCCGAACGCGCGGTGCCGGTGTCACCGATCCGCCATCTCGACGAGATCTACTCCGATCCCCACACCGCCGCGCTCGGAATGGTCGGAACCGTCGACCATCCGACGCTCGGACCGTTGAAGCAAGTGGCCTTTCCGGTCAACTTCTCCGGCCAGAGGCCACGTCTGACGTCGGCGCCGCCCGTTCTCGGCGCCGACAACGACGAAGTCCTTGGTACCGCTCAGGCCAGCCCGCTCAACGCAGGCGGTGTGTTGTCGTCGCGCCAAGCGATGGCCTCGGCAAGCGTCGTGAGGTCGTAGTCCGGTCCGCTGACGCCGACGGTGAAGAGCGAGACACCGTCGGCGACCAGGTCAGCAGCATTCTCGAGCCCAGGCCACGGAACCGAGTGCTCTACTTCCAGCGGGTTCCGGCCTACGTCGGCGCAATGGTCGGAGAGGATGCCTGACTTGCGCAGGTGTGTCTCGCGGTCACCGAAGCTGTGCCAGACGTCGGCGTACTCGGCGACCAAGCGCAGGGTCTTCTTCTCGCCGCCACCGCCGATGAGGACCGGGATGTTGCGCGTCGGCGGCGGGTTGCCCTTCGCCAGGCGGCCCGTGATGCGGGGGAGGTATTCGCCCAGCAGTTTCAGCCGTGAACCGGGAGTGCCGAAGTCGTATCCGAACTGGTCGTAGTCCTTCTCGAACCAGCCGGCACCGATGCCGAGGATCAGGCGTCCGCCGCTGATGTGGTCGACGGTTCGCGCCATGTCGGCCAGCAGATCCGGATTGCGGTAGCCACCACCGGTGACCAGGGCGCCGATTTCGACGCGTTCGGTCTGCTCGGCCCAGGCGCCGAGCATGGTCCAGCATTCGAAGTGGGCGCCGTCGGGATCGCCGGTCAACGGGTAGAAGTGGTCCCAGTTGAAGACGATGTCCACCCCGGCGTCCTCGGACCGCAAGACGGCGTCGCGTATCAACCCGTAATCGGGTGCGTGCTGGGGTTGGAGTTGAACACCGATGCGTACCGGACGAGTCATGCCACGCTCCTGACGAGAGGAATGGTTGTCTTCTCCCATCATGGCCGGGTGTGCGCGGTACCGCTACCGCCGCCGTCGGTGACGGGTTTGCCCGCACTTGTACCCACCCCTTTTCGAGCGAACGGTACTTTCGGCGCCTTAGATCGACTGAACGTGCCGTTCGCTCAAACAGGGGGGGCGGGCAGAAACAGGGGGCGGGCAAAAAAGGGGGGCGGGTAAAAACAGGGGTGGTCTGCCCACAGCAGACAGGCGGGGCCCCGGCATCGCTGCGCCGGTAGGAATGGATTCATGACTACTGAAGCGCCCACCGACACCGGCTACCGTGACCTGTTGACAGACAGGCTCTTCCGACAGCGAACGATTCTGCTCACCGGCGAGGTCAACGACGCCATGGCCGAACGTGTGTGTTCGGAACTGGTGCTCCTCGCCACCACCGACCCCAAGCGCGACATCGTGCTCTACATCAATTCACCCGGCGGATCGGTGTTTGCCGGGCTGGCCATCTACGACACGATGAAGCTCATCCCCAACGACGTCGTGACGGTCGCGATGGGCTTCGCCGCCAGCATGGGCCAGGTGCTTCTCTGCTCCGGCACCCACGGCAAGCGAATCAGCCTGGCGCACAGCCGCATCATGATGCACCAACCTTCGGCGGGTATCGGTGGCACTGCGGTGGACATTGCGATCCAGGCCGAGAGCCTCGAGCTGATGAAGCGTCAATCGCAGGAAATCCTCGCCGCCGAAACGGGCCGGACCGTCGAAGAGATCGAGACCGACAGCGATCGGGATCGCTGGTTCACCGCCGAGCAGGCGCGCGAGTACGGAATCGTCGACCGCGTCGTGACGTCCTTCGCCGAGATCGCACCGCAAGCCACCTTCCCCAAGATCGGATTGTGACGTCATGTCCCAGTACACGATTCCCAGTGTCATCGAGCGAACACCAACGGGTGAGCGATCTTTCGACATCTTCAGCAGGCTGCTCAACGAACGCATCGTCTTTCTCGGCACAGAGATCGACGACGGCGTCGCCAATGTCGTGATGGCTCAGATGCTGCATCTGCAGGCCGACAACCCGGATCGCGAAATCGGTTTGTACATCAACTCTCCCGGCGGTTCCACCACGGCGATGCTCGCGATCTACGACACCATGCAGTTCTTGAAACCGACGATTTCGACGTACTGCATGGGTCAAGCGGCTTCGGCTGCTGCAGTGCTTCTGGCCGCAGGCACTCCGGGCCATCGGCATGTTCTTGCCCATTCGCGGGTGCTGCTGCATCAACCGTCGACGCAAGGTAGCGGCACCATCTCGGACCTCGCGCTTCAAGCAGCCGAGATCCTGAGAATCCGGGAGCAGACCGAGGCGATTCTGAGTAAGCACACCGGTCAGAGCGTCGAGCGGCTCCGTAAGGACACCGATCGCGACAGGATCTTCACTGCCGACGACGCTATCTCCTACGGACTGGCTGACACCCTCATCGAAGGGAACTGATCAGGCTGCCATCAGGACGGGACCGGAGATCGGTGCGGGAGAATGTCCGAAGGTGAGGGAGTTGAGCGCAACGATCCTGTTGCCCGCTCGGAACAGCAGGTGCTCGAGCGGCATCCCGAGCGCTTCGCAGATGGCGCGCAGAATTTCCGACGACGGTTCCTTCTTGCCCCGTTCGATCTCGGAGAGGTACTGCTTCGACATCCCGACCTTTGCGGCTACGTCGTCGAGAGTTCGGTCCTGATCGCGTCGGACCTCCCTCAGCACTCGTCCGTAGGCTTCACGAATCAGCGGGGGTTTGCGCACGGCGACAGCCGGATCGGGGAGTTCCGACTCACCCTTGACCAGGACCAGTCTGCGCGGCGCATCCATAGGCCGAGTATTCCAGCCGACCGGTTCGCACACCACCCGGTTCACCGAGGGCTGACATCTAGTCCGTTCGAACACCACCAGCAAGAAACATCGCTCGAAGAACGAAGGTCGCCTCGGGTCCGATGATCTCACCGACCAGGCTCGTATAGCGGTCGACGAACTCGGGCCCGTGGGAGGCCTCGTCGGAAGTGGGGTCGCCGAGGTGGTGCGCAAGTTCGTGCAAGACAACGAATTCGCGTAGCGCCCACCGGCCGTCACGGTCGTCCGGGACGGCGATGACGTCGTTCGAGTAGTGAGCGGCGGCATTTCCGGCGCGGGAGCGTACGGACACCGGAACGGTTGCGCGAGGCCAGGTCGCGAGTACCCAGTTCAGCCCGAGTAGCTGATCGCAGTACGCCTGGACCGACTCCACGGAACCGAATTTGCGCTCGACCGGCAACGTGATGGTGGAACCCATGACCTCGACGCTCCGAAGTCCGCGCTCGTCGGCGCGATCGAACATGGTGCGCACCAACGTCTCTGCCTCGTAGACGGCGCTCCGCTGCGTATCCCTCACGAGTCGAGCTGCCCGCGCACCCCGCCGATCTCCGGCAGGTTTCCCAGACGTGCGGAGCGCGCCGCCCGATCACCCGCTCGTCGAGCATGCGAGGAGTGCCCGGCACTCGCCCGGCCACCGCCCCGCCACGTCCCACGTGCCTGGGAGTTGGACGAGTAGTAGTCCTTGAGCTCGATTTCCTTGTTGCGCAGCACGAGTGCGGTTTCCGAAGACGACGTGGCAGATTCTGCGATCGCCGCCTTCTCCGTCTCCTGCTTCGTCTCGGCCAACCGAGCGCCGATGCGGGACGCGTACGCCATCTGGAAGTTCAGGCGCGCCGTCACTCCGGCCACAGGCTTGCGAACCTGCGTGTTGACGCGTCGTCGTCCACGAGTTTCGACGACGGTCCGCACGGACGTTTCGCCGCGGTACGCCCCGGAGCGCACGTACGCGTCGGAGTCACGGACCATCTGGAAGAGCAGGCTCGAGTACAGCGCTTCGCACACGTCGATGTCACCGGCGAAGCCGTAGGCGTAGATGACGGCCGACGTCTGCGCGATGTCGCACTGTACGTCGTTGGCAGCGGCGATCGCGATGAACAACTGGGCGTACGTTCGCAGCCCGCGCTTGCCCGGTTCGCCGATGGTGATGAGCCGCTGAGTGGGTGTGGCACGTTTTTCCGAGGACGCGGTGTGCGCCCGCGCGACCGCCAGGTCGATCGCGGAACCGGTGGCCAACCGCTGCGCGGCGGCCATGAAGGCTTCACCTTCGTGTGGATTGTCGGTGGACTCCGCTTGGCGAAGCAGCGCACCGATGCGGGTCAGCATCTTCTCCGAACTCACCGTGAAAGACTACGCTCGCGCGCCGACACGGACGTTTATGCTGCTAGCGCACACGCTCACCCTCAACTTGGATCGTCCGGCACGTTCCTGCCGGTAGAAGGGATCAACCCCGTCATGGCTTCAGTGACTTTCGAGAGCACCACCTGCCTGTTCCCCGGATCGAACACCCCGGCAGTGGACAAGCTCGACCTCGCGATCGAGGACGGCGAGTTCCTCGTCCTCGTCGGACCATCCGGCTGCGGAAAGTCGACCACCCTGCGCATGCTCGCCGGGCTCGAAGACGTCCACAGCGGGCGCATCCTCATCGGCGACCGCGACGTCACCGGTCAGGAACCGAAAGAGCGCGACATCGCGATGGTCTTCCAGAACTACGCGCTGTACCCGCACATGTCGGTGGCCGAGAACATGGGTTTTGCGCTCAAGCTCGCCGGAACCAACAAGACGGAGATCCGCGCCCGCGTCGAAGAGGTCGCGAAGATGCTCGATCTCGAGCCGTACCTCGACCGCAAGCCCAAGGCGCTGTCCGGTGGTCAGCGTCAGCGAGTGGCGATGGGCCGCGCCATCGTCCGCCAGCCGCAGGTCTTCCTCATGGACGAGCCCCTCTCGAACCTCGACGCGAAACTCCGTGTTCAGACACGCACGCAGATCGCTCAGCTGCAACGACGCCTCGCGACGACGATGGTCTACGTGACCCACGACCAGGTCGAGGCCATGACGATGGGTGACCGCGTCGCAGTCCTCGAAAAGGGAATCCTGCAGCAGTGCGCCTCGCCGCGCGAGCTCTACAACAAGCCGAAGAACGTCTTCGTCGCCGGCTTCATGGGTTCACCCGCGATGAACCTGTTCACCCTCCCCGTCGTCGACGGCGGCGTCGCATTCGGTGACGGGATCGTTCCGGTTCCGCGCGAGACGATGAACGGTGTCGTCGAAACCGAGGTTGTTCTGGGTATTCGCCCCGAGCACCTCGAGATCGCCGCCGAAGGCCTGCCGATGGAGGTCGACGTCGTCGAGGAACTCGGTTCCGACGCCTACGTCTACGGACGCACCACGATCGGCGGACGGTTGCAGCAGATCGTTTCGCGTGGTGACTGGCGCAACCCGCCGCAGAAGGGCGAGCGAGTCAACCTGCGCGTCGACCCTGAGAAGGTGCACATTTTTGCCACCACCGACGGGCGTCGCCTGGGTTAGGTGGACCTGTCAAACGACACATGACCGATTCAGGTTCGGCGTAATACCCACAAGTAGGGGTGTCTCGTGCCACAGTAGGGGCCGATGCCGGGAGCCGGCACCCATGGCGCATGCCGTGAGCCGGCTCTCGGTGACCGTCTACTTGTCATACACATACGGGGAGCGAATCCATGGTTCTGAACTCGAAGGCGATGCGCCGCGCTGCAATTGCAGCCACGGCAGCGTCCATGCTGGTACTGGCAGGCTGCTCGTCCGATTCGGACAAGGACAGCGGAACCAGCACCACGGCCGCATCCGGGGGATCGTCCTCGAGCGAAGGCCGCGGACCCATCACGATCGTCGAGGGGCAGGATGCCCTGAACGAGGCGCTCGAAAACATCATCACCGACTGGAATGCGGAGCATCCGGACGAGAAGGTCACGCTCAAGCCGCTGGCCAAGGAAGCCAACGCGCAGGTCGACGACATCACCCAGCGCATGCAGGCCAAGAGCGACGAGTACGACCTCATCGGCGTCGACGTCGTCAACACCGCTCAGTTCGCCGCAAACGGCTGGCTGCTGCCGCTCGAGGGTGACCTCGCGATCGACGAGTCCGGCCTCCTGCCGTCGACCGTCGCTTCGGGCACCTACAACGGCAAGCTCTACGCAGCGCCGAAGAACACCAACGCCGCGTTCCTGTACTACCGCAAGGACCTCGTCGAGAAGGCTCCCACCACGTGGGCCGAGCTCAAGGAAAACTGCCCGAAGGCTGTCGAAGCCGGCATCTCCTGCTACATCGGTCAGTTCAAGAACTACGAGGGCCTGACGGTCAACACCACCGAGATCACCAACGCTTTCGACGGCCCGTGGGTCGGCCCGGACGGACTCACCCCGGCCATCGACGACAAGACGAAGGCAGGCGTTCAGTCGATCGTCGACAACTTCGCCGACAACACCATCCCGCAGGAAGCACTGACCTACTCCGAGGGCGAGTCGCAGACCGCGTTCGGTGACGGCAAGGCACTCTTCATGCGCACGTGGTCCGGCTTCTCGGTCGACGGTGAGAAGACCTCGGTTGCCGGCAAGTACGGCTACACCGTTCTTCCGGGTGTCGACGGACCGGGCGCTTCGACCGTCGGCGGCTACAACGTCGGCATCAGCGCGTACTCCGACGCGCCGGCAACGGCTCGTGACTTCCTCGAGTTCATGCAGACCAAGAAGTCGCAGACGTACTTCACCGAGGTCGGCGGCGCACCCGTCCTCTCGGCTGTCTACGACGACCCGGCAGTGCTCGCCCAGTTCCCGTACTTCGCGACCCTGAAGGAAGCACTCGCTACCGCTCAGCCGCGCCCCGTCACGCCGTACTACACGCAGGTGTCGAAGTCGATCTCCGACAACACCTACGCTGCTATTCGCGGCGAGAAGACCGTCGAGCAGGCTTTGGCGGACACCAAGGCCGGCATCGAAACCGCCGGTAACTGATCTACCAGGAGCAATAAGCAATGGCAGAACCGCAGGATCCTTCCGCGGCTGTGCCTACCAACCCCACGGTCGGGGCCGGTTCAACCGGTCCCGACCGTTCGGGCGTTGGTGGGAGACACCGTGCACCGGAACCGCTAGAAGAGCCGTCGGCATCCGAGGCAGCAGGGACATCCCTGACCAAGGTTCTGCCTGACCTTGCAGCTACTCCACCCCCACCGACCTCGCCCCCGCCTGCGTCGGCCGACAAGCCGAAGAAGCGTCGACGAGTTCCGGTGTGGGCGTTCGTCGCACCGTCGCTGATCGTTCTCGCCGTCATCATTCTGTATCCGCTCGGACGAGCGATCTGGATGTCGATGCACAGCGACGGCAAGAAGCTCGACCCCGAGACCGGCATGTTCGTCACCGGTCAGTTCACGTGGTTCGAGAACTACAAAAACTGGATCACCGAGTCCTGCAACACCGCCAACGGCTCGATTCCATGCCCGCCCGGCACGCTCGGATCGCAGTTCTGGCAGTCGATCGGAAATACGTTCGGCTTCACCGTCGTCACCGTTCTGCTCGAGACGGTGATCGGTCTGTCGATGGCGCTGATCATGGCCAAGACGTTCCGCGGCCGCGGTTTGCTCCGCGCTTCCGTGCTGATTCCCTGGGCCATCCCCACCGCCGTCACCGCGAAGCTCTGGTTCTTCATCTTCGCCAACGACGGCATTGCCAACAAGATCCTCGGCACCAACATCCTGTGGACGGCGGATCCCTGGCCGGCACGATTCGCGATCGTCGTCGCCGACGTCTGGAAGACCGCGCCGTTCATGGCGTTGCTGATTCTCGCGGGTCTGCAGATGATTCCCGCCGACGTCTACGAGGCCGCCAAGGTCGACGGTGCGACGGCGTGGCAGCGGTTCCGCATGATCACGCTTCCGCTGGTCAAGCCCGCACTCATGGTGGCGGTGCTCTTCCGCACGATGGACGCGCTGCGCATGTACGACCTGCCCGCGATCATGATGGGATCCAATCCCGCCACCTCCACCATCTCGGTTCTGGTGGTCGATCAGATGCGCGTCGGCGCCAATTCGGCGTCGGCCCTGTCCACCATCACGTTCCTCATCATCTTCGCTGTGGCCTTCATCCTGGTCCGATTCCTCGGAGCCAATGCGGTCAGCACGCAGGAAAAGCAGCGGAAGGGGGAGCCGGTATGAACAAGGCACTACGCGGCAAGATCGGCACCTACATCGGCGTCGTACTGATCATCGTGTGGGGACTCGCTCCCTGCTACTGGATGATCGTGACGGCGTTGCGCGACCCGGCTGACACGTTCTCGACGTCGCTGTGGCCCACCAATCTCACGCTGTCGAACTTCACCGCGGCGCTCGATCCCGACGCGAAGGTGAACTTCACCCGGGCACTGATGAACAGCCTCATCATCGCGGGTGCGACCACGCTGATCGCCTTGGTCATCGGCGTGTTCACGGCGTACGCGCTCTCGCGATTCGATTTTCGTGGCAAATACTTCGTCACCGGAATCATCCTCGGCGCGTCCATGTTTCCGGTCGTCGCCCTCGTGACCCCGCTGTTCCAGTTGTTCACCGACATCGGCTGGATCGGCAGCTACAAAGCGCTGATCATCCCGAACATCTCGTTCGTGCTGCCGCTGACGGTCTACACGCTGACGTCGTTCTTCTCCGAACTTCCGTGGGAGCTCGAAGAAGCGGCGCGTATCGACGGCGCCACCCGTGGCCAGGCCTTCCGTCTGATCATGCTGCCGCTCGCCGCGCCGGCCCTGTTCACCACCGCGATTTTGGCTTTCATCGCAACGGTCAACGAGTACCTGCTCTCGCTGCAACTCTCTAGTGACAAAACCGCGCCCGTCACGGTGGCGATGGCCAAATTCTCCGGAACCGACCCATTCGTCACGCCGTACACCTCGATCATGGCCGGCGGAACCCTTGTGATGATCCCGCTGGTCATCATGGTTCTCATCTTCCAGCGACGCATCATCGCCGGTCTGACCGCAGGCGGCGTCAAGTCGTGATGCGGGCTTCGGGCGCGCGGTATCGATGAGGCGGGCTTCGCGCGCCCAGCGCATGGAGCTGATCGCCGGCTTCATCTCGGTCTTCACCCTCATGGCGTTGATCGGCGCTGTGGTCGCGATCGTCAAGGGCGACCCCGGCGTGATGCCGTCTTTGGTGCTGCTCGGTTGCGTCGTCGCTCTCGGGCTGGCGTTCCGCGGATATCGGAACGCGGTCCGAGCAGAACGTCGCGAGTAGCCAGCCCGGTAGGGTGACATTTCGGTATCGCAGTTGCCGGGAGTTATCTGATCGAGATATCACCCTGGTGGAATGGTGCCGGTAAGTCCGGATCCACGACCGGGAGTGTTGAGTGAGTCCATCGAACAGATCGAGTGCGACGGGTGGCGATCAGTCGTCGGCTCGATCGGGCAAGTCGGCTAATTCCCCACGGTCGAGCAAGTCGGCCAAGCCGGAGAAGAAGCAGCGCTCCAAGTGGCGGTACGTCCGGCGGACCATCTACGTTCTCGTGCTCCTGATGATCATCGTGCCTGCGTCGGTTTTTGCTGTCGCGTACAGCCGGACCGATGTCCCGCGCCCCTCGGACATGCAGACCAATCAGGTGTCCACCATCTACATGGCCGACGGCACGACCGTGCTCGGCAAGGTGGTGCCGGCGGAGGGAAACCGCACCGAGGTCGCGTTGTCGGCCATCCCGATTCACGTCCGCGATTCGGTGCTCTCGGCGGAGGATCGCAACTTCTACACCAACCCCGGCTTCTCGATCTCCGGATTTGCTCGCGCTGCCCGAGACAACGTGATGGGCAAGGAAAGCGCCGGCGGTGGCTCGACGATCACTCAGCAATACGTGAAGAACGTCTTGGTCGGTGACAAGCGCAGTATCGACAGGAAGCTGCGTGAGCTTGTCATCTCCGCCAAGATGGCGCGCGAATGGTCCAAGGACGACATTCTTGCCGCGTATCTCAACACCATCTACTTCGGTCGCGGTGCCTACGGCATCGCCGCCGCGTCGAACGCGTACTTCGACAAGCCGGTCAGTGAGCTGAGCGTCGAGGAAGGCGCAGTTCTCGCTTCCGTCATCCAGAGCCCGTCGTTCCTGGACCCCGAGACCAATCTGTCCGCGCTGCAAGCGCGCTGGGACTACGTTCTCAACGGCATGGTGGAACTGGGCAGCCTGACCAAGACGGATCGCGACGCGATGCAGTTCCCGGCTGTCGCCCCCGCCAATCGGCCGACCGATCTGAACCAGGCGCCCGGACCCGAAGGCCACATCAAGACTCAGGTACTCAAGGAACTGGCCGAGGCCGGTATCAGCGACCAGACGCTGAACACCGCTGGTCTGCAAATCACGACAACCATCGACCCGGTTGCGCAGGAAGCTGCGCTGGGCGCCGTCAAGCGGAATCTCGACGGTGAACCGGAAGACCTGCGGACCGCAGTAGTGTCCATCGACCCCAAGACCGGTGGCGTCGACGCCTATTACGGCGGTGACGACGGAGCGGGATTCGACTACGCCCAGGCGCCGCTGCAGACCGGTTCAGCGTTCAAGGTCTTCGGCCTGGTCGCAGCATTGATGGAAGACATTCCGCTGTCCGCACGGTTCGACAGTTCACCGCTCACGATCAACGGTGTGACCATCGGAAACGTCGGCGGCGAATCCTGTGGTCGATGCACCATCGCCGAGGCACTCAAGCGTTCGCTGAACACCAGCTTCTACCGGTTGATGCTCTCGATGGAGAACGGTGCCCAGAAGATCGCCGACGCCGCCCATCTGGCCGGCATCCCCGAACAGATTCCCGGACTCGACTACCCGACGCTCACACAGGAGGGTGGCCCGCCGGAGAACGGAATCGTGCTCGGCCAGTATCAGTCTCGTGTTATCGACATGGCATCCGCGTACGCGACGCTCGCCAACTCCGGTGTGTACCAGCAGCCGCACTTCATCCAGAAGGTCGTGACGGCCGAAGGTGAAGTCCTGCTCGATCGCCCGGTCTCTCCCGGTGAGCGTCGTCTCGATGCTGCCGTTGCCGACAACATCACGCAGGCAATGCTGCCGATCGCGTCGTACTCGAACGGTCACGCGCTCGCCGGTGGACGCCCGTCTGCTGCCAAGACCGGCACCGCGCAGTTGGGTGACACGGGGCAGAACAAGGATGCGTGGATGGTCGGTTACACGCCGTCGCTGTCCACCGCGGTGTGGATCGGGACTTCCGACGCGCAGGCCATCACCAACTCCTACGGTGGTTTGATCTACGGCTCCGGAGTGCCTGCGGACATTTGGAAGAGCACGATGGACGGCGCGTTGAAGGGCTCCGACTGGGAGAGCTTCCCGTGGCCCGATCCCATCGGCGGGCAGGCCGGCGTTCCCGCCAACTCCGGTGTGACCTCGGGTGACGGGACGGGCACGCCCACGACGGGCGCGGCCGCTCCCCCAGCACCCATCGAGGTGCCCGGCCTGCCGCCGATCGAAGTGCCGCAGCTTCCCCAGTTGCCGCGTCAGATCGAGATCTTGCCTGGCATCGTCATCCCGCTACCGGGCTGACACAGCGCTCGATTTCCGGCTCTCAGGCCTGATCGTCGAAGAGGCCGAGCTGGGTCGGCGCTGCATCCTTGGCGGGAAGCACGACGACGCGCAGTCCGCGCCTGAGGTTGCGGATCGCGTGCGTCCACGCGCGCTTTTCGCCCGCACACAGGTCGGTGTCATCGTCCTTGCGCCGGATGGACTCGGTCAACGCCTCGTGCCACGCCGTCTCCTGCTCCTGGCTGATCCTCAGGTAGTCGAGAATGGTGTCGCGGTCGTGCTCACAGATCACGGCAACCTCTTCGGCGCTGAGCTCGCCCGTTCCGTCGGCGTCGAGTTCGAGGAGCGCCATGAGTGCCGGAGGAAATTCGTGGCACTCGTGTGATTCGTATTCGGCACCGGGATCTTCGTGCTCGGAGGCCATCCCGTCGTTGAAGGCGGTGTCTCCGGTAGCGCGAATGGGTTGCCCGCCCAGTTCTTCGGCGAGTTCGTCGGATGCTTCGGCCAATTCGGCGAACGAGCGCAGAGCCCGCAGGAGGTGCTCGGCGACGAAGGGTGCGCCGTCTACGCGGACCACGCCCAGCACACTCTGCTCGACGAGAATGAGTTTGATGGTCGGCCACTGCCGATTGAGCTGGGCGAGAACAACAGCAGCGTTATCGACGTTCTCCACCGAATGCACGACCCGCGAGAACACCTCCACGTACTCGTCGTCCTCGAGGACACGAACATAGGTGACCTGCTCACCGCGGACCAGCGGGATGTCGCCGTCGTCGTCACGCTTGGGTGGATGGCCGAGAAGGCGTTCGACGGCCCCGTCGACCAGGATCCGCAGCATGTCACCCGAACCCGAGGGAGCGTGCGACGGCGTCGTGGCGAACGCCGGCGTCGACTCGCGTCCACTGGTGCTGGCACGCAGGAACGACGGGTGCGCAATGCTCCACATCTCGCGGAAGACGCGGAGCACCTTTGTCACCAGTTCCTCGGGACGAGTGCGGTCGACGTCGATGTAGAAGGACATGGATCCGTTGCCCTCGGGCTCGTGCTCGCACAGATCGGGAGCGCTGAACCCCATGTCGAGCAGCGCTGAATGGTCTTCCGGTTCGAGCATCCGCAGTGGATGCAGAAACCTGTTGGAAGGGACTTCACAGCGCACGGAGGTCTGATTCCACGCGAAGAACTGGATGCACGCGGGTGCGTCCGCCAGTTCGTCCATGCTGTCGTAATGCGACTCCACCACGAGGGTGTCGTCGTCCTCCATCACGGAGATGTAGCGAGCGAGATGAGTCTCGAAAGTAGTCCAGGCACTCAGGATTTCCAGATCGAAAGTATTGTCCGACATCGTCGCTCCTCTGGTCCGGGGGGCGCATGGGGCCCTACCGACGACTCGCCGAAACCCCTGCTTTTCAAACCCCGCCTACGACGGTAGTCCCGGGGTCCGACAGTGACAGTGTTCGTAGGATCCGAAGTGACGATGTTCGTAGTCAGGGGATTATCTTCCGAGCCTGCAGATTGGCGAAGATGTCGAGGAACATCGCTTCGGTGTCGACGTGGCGGTGAAATCCGAACCGCCGAGCTTTCGATCCGTCAGCGAAAAAGTCGTAGTCCCATCCGAATACGAAGTCACCGAACCCCCAGGACGAGACATCGGAATACGGGGTCCGAGCAAGTTGGTGTTCCTCGACGAGTTCATCCCACACCGACTCCTTGTCCGCCATTGCGACATCGAGGGACATCGGGAGCGGAGGTGCGACGTCCATGTCGAAGAAGGCTGCGATCTTCGGCCACATTTCCTGCCAGCGAAACAGGTCGCCGTTGTTGATGTTGAACGCCTGATTTGCGCACTCGGGATTGGTCGCGGCCCAGACCGTTGCTTCGGCCAGGAGTCCGGCGTCGGTCATCTCGATCAAGCTGGTGTACGCGCCGGGCTTGCCGGGGAATCGGAGTGGGACACCCAGTTTCTTCGAGATGGTCGCGTAGACGGCGATGACCATCGCGAGGTTCATCGGGTTGCCCAACGCGAATCCGGAGACGACCGAGGGTCTGATCGCCGACCACGTCCACGACTTGCCGAGCTGCCTGCGTTCGAGGAACTGCTGTTGGTCGACGTTGAACTCGGGTGGCATGTGCGGTGGATCGCTCTCGCGGGCCGGAGTTTTGAACGGTCCGAGATGTGCCCCGTAAACCTTGTAGCCCTGCATCAGGCTGACGTGCTCGAGTCCGCCGGCAACGGGTTCGATGGCGTCGAGAGTGTTGACCAGCATCGCCAAGTTGGGCGGGACCAGCTCGGCCCATGTCGGGCGGTCTTGATAGGCGGCGTAGAAGACGTGGGTGACGTCGTCCAGTCCGCTCAGTGCCGCTGCAGTCCGGGAAGGATCGAGCAGGTCGACTGCGATGTGTTCGACCCGGTCGGTGTTCGTGCCGCCTCTGCGCGAGAGTCCGATGATCTTCCATTCGCCGGTTGATCCGAGGTGATCGATCAAGTTCCCACCGATCACACCTCGGGCTCCGACCACGAGTGCGACTTTATTGTGATGCACCATTTCAGCCTCCCATTGAAATATCGCGATGTTGCGATATAGGGAGTGAACCATATATATCGGCATTTCGCGATCTAGCGGTATGATCTCGAGCATGGAAGACGCAACAACCGAGTGGGAAACGGCGTTCAAGGCGCTGGCCAACCCGATGCGTGTACAAATCCTGCAGTGGTTGAAAGACCCCGGGAGCTTTCCCCCTCAGCTCGAGCCTGCCGAGGAGGTCGGAGTGTGCCTCAAGCACATACAAGCGAGGGCGAAGGTGTCGCAATCGACTGCGTCTCAGTACATGGCCGCACTCCAGGCCGCGGATCTGGTCACCACCACACGAATCGGCCAGTGGCGGCATTACAAACGAAACGAGCAACAGATCGAGAAGCTTGCTGCATTCATCAGGCAGGGTTTGTAGGTACCAGCACCTGACCGATCCCTCCGGAACCGCGGACGTTGTGGCAAAACCTCACATCGCCGGAGCCGTCGGTATGTGCATTGTGGTCGTTTCTCGGGTTGCTCGCTGTCCTTACGCTCGGCAGAGGAGTCCGGCGAGGGGAGGCGTGCGATGAGTCGTGAGAGCTGGGTGGGCCGTGATGCCCGATCCATCGCCGAAGCCGTGCGGTCGGGTCAGGCGTCGACGCGGACCGTCGTCGAAGAACATCTCGCACGGATCGACGAATGCAACGGCGAGCTCAACGCACTGGTCACCGTGTGCGCCGAGGACGCGCGTGCGGCCGCAGACAACCTGGATGAACGTCGCCTTCTCGGCGAGACACTCGGTCCCCTTGCCGGGGTTCCGTTCACGGTCAAGGACTTGATCGCCACAGCCGGCGTGCGTACCACCGCCGGTTCTCGCACTCTGGCGGACAACATACCGGCCGTCGACGCCCCGGCCGTTGCAGCGTTCAAGGCTGCCGGCGCAATCCTGATCGGCAAGACCAACACGCCGGAATTCGGCGCGTGCGGCCTGACGCGCAACGAACTGTTCGGAACCACGGCCAGCCCGGTGCGACCGGACGGCGTCGTCCGGTCCCCCGGCGGATCGAGTGGCGGTGAGTCCGCGTCGGTTGCTGCCGGAATGAGCGTGCTCGGACTCGGTACGGATTTTGGTGGCTCGGTGCGTTGGCCCGCCCACTGCACCGGCCTCACTTCGGTTCGCCCGACGCTCGGCCGTATCGACCCGGAAGGGCAATACCCCGGCGTGCTTTCGGATGGACGGGTACTCGCCAATCCGGCGACGATGCACGGCACGATCCAGACCATCGGCCCACTGGCCCGCAACCTCGGTGATGCGACGCTTGCGCTGCGCGTCCTGTCGAAGCCGTATCTCGCGTGGACCGAGCCGGACTCGGTCGACGTCGAACACCTCGACATCCGCTGGACACCCGGCGAAGGGACCATGCCTGTCGACGAAAAAATCCTGTCGGCGGTTCGCTCGGTGGCGAACAGCCTGGACGCGAGTGAGTACGACGGTCTGGCTCTGCCGCGGGCCAACGCGCTTTTCGGCGCGTTGCGATCGGTCGAGACCCACGCGGACATCCACTCTCTCGCCGCAGGTTCAGCGCACTCTTTCGACGCGGACATCACCGCCATGCTTGCGGCAGGCCATGATCGGAGTTCAGCCGAGGTGGAAGCGCTGTGGGCGGATCGCGCGGTGTTGATCACCGACTTCCTCGGCGAGGTGGGCGACGTCCTGATTCTGCCGGTTGCGTCGGTGCTCGCTCCGCCGCTCGGTGTGGAGAGCTTCGAGGTGGGCGGTCGCAAACTCACGTGGATGGACGCGCTCGCGAGTTGCCGGGCGATCAGTGTGCTCGGCCTTCCGTCGGTCGTGGTTCCGGTAGGACTCTCCCGCGACGGTTTGCCGATCGGAGTGCAGGTGGTGGCGCGACCGTTCCACGAGCATGTTGCGCTGTCCGTGGCGGCGCGAATCACGTCGAATGCGCAAGCTCTAGTCTGACTTCCATCTTTCGGTTTCGGCTGCGAAACGTGTTGCGTACGAGTCGGCCAGGTCGTGAAGCGTGGTGACGCAGTCGCCGTAGTACGTCGGTGCATGCATGGTAGCCAGAATCCGCGGCTCGAGGTCGGCCAGGGCGCGGATCGTGGGTTCGAGATCCGGGGTGAGGCAGGTGGCGTGGCCCAAGTCCTCGGCTTCCAAAGCGGGACCGACGATTTCGTGCTCGGTAGTCGCGGGGTGGTGCCCGAACGCAGTGAAGAGATCTCCGCAGAACAGCGTGGACGTCGTCTCCTCGAACATCAGGCCCGCGTCCCAACCGTGCGGGACGTGCGGGGTGTCGATGTGCCGGACTCGGCGCCTGCCGGTTTCGAGTACGTCGCCGTCCTGCAAGGGAAGTGGCGCCCGATCGGCCAGATCGTTGACCTGAACGAAGCACCCCATCGCGCCGTGCGCCACTTGTGCTTCGGGGGCCGCCGCAAGCCAGGAGTTCATGGACCCGCACTCGTCGGCCTCGACGTGACCGAACGTGATCCATTTCAGACGGTCGATGTCGATCAGCGTGGAGAGTGCGTCGGAAGCTGAGGTGAACAACGCTCGCTGCCCGGTGTGGAAGAGCAAGGGTTCCTCGCCGTCGACGAGAAACTGGTTCATCGTGAGGTTCGCTTCGTCCACGAAGGTCGACAGTCGGTAGATGTCCGGCGCGATTTCGGTGATCGTGGTGGTCATCGCTGTGCTCCGATCAGGGCTGTTGTGCACGTCAATCTGTCTTCTCCAGCCTTCTCGCCGCCCCGCGCCTGCACAAGGCTCTGGAATAGTGGAGGACGTGTTCGTACTACTGCTGACAGGCCCGCCGGGCGCGGGGAAGAGTTCCGTGCTGACCGCGCTTCACGATCGACTCGGCGAGGCCGGGGTGAGCAACGCGATGATCGAGGTGGACGAACTCGAGCGGTGCTACCCGCCGCTGGGAACCGAGCGGGCAATCGCACACGTCGGGATGTTGTGCGCGTCGTACCGGGAAGCGGGGTACGAACTCCTGTTCCTCACGGCGACCGTCGAAGACGACGACTACGGGCATGCCTTGCTGGCTGCGACCGGCGCCGAGGGGCACCTGCTGGCGCGCCTCGAGGCCGATCCGGATACGTTGCGCACCAGAATCGTCGAACGTGAACCGGCCGGCTGGGCCGGGTTGGACGCTCTGGTGGAAGCGTCACAACTGCTGGCCGGTTCGATGCCGACGCTCAGTGGGGTCGACGTGGTTCTGAGCACAGAAGGCCGCGATCCCGAAAGTGTTGCCGATGATCTGGAAGCGGCTCTGCGAGAACGCAGTCCAGCGCTCTTAGCCGTCGGTGTTCAGAGCGGTGACCACTGAAGCGAACATCGTCGATTTGATTGCCCCAAGTGTGCCCGCATTCTTCGGGCCGATCGGCGCAACCATTTCGATGGCCTTCGCGGTCAAAGCATCGACGGATGCGGTGAAGTCCACCAAACCGGCTGCGAATGCGTCACTTCCGCCGTATCGCCGCCCCGTGGTCATGGCGACGATTGCCGACGCCGGGCTGAGCTTGGCCTGGATGAGAGCTGCCATTCCTTCGGTGAAGGGGATGTTGATGTCCACCTCCGGGAAGCAGTAGTAGCCGCGATCATCGCGCATGACGCGGTAATCGTGCGCGATGCCGAGCATGGCGCCCGCTCCGAAGGCGTGGCCGTTGATCGCCGCGACGGTGGGCATGGGGAACGTCAGCATCCGGGCGAACAGCGACTGGACTTGCTGCACATACCACTTCGCCTTGTCGCCGTTCGCGCCCAGCCAGTCGAGGTCGAGTCCGTTGGAGTAGAACTTGCCCGTCGCCGTGGTGACCAGGGCGTGTGCGCCTTCGCTCAGAGCCTGGTCGAGTAGCTGGTCGACGGAATCGAGCCAATCCGGCGAGAATCGATTCTCGTCCTCGCCGAGATCGAGAACGGCGATCTTGTCTTCGAAGCGCAGAGTTGCGGTCATGATTGGCCTTTCCTGTTGCGGGGCTTGGGCAGTGGTGGGTCGAGATGCAGAACCGCTCGAACGGCGGCATCCAACCGCGCGCGTGCTGCGGCGTCGGGGACTCGCCAACCGTCGGCGCGTTTGGCGGGATGAATGAGCAGCCCGGTAGGCAGGCCGACAACACAGGCTTCGATTGCTTCGACGGCTCGGCCGTCCTTGCGGCCCCAGAGCGCGGTCGACAACCGGATGAACAACTCGACCAGAGACCGGTCGAGTTGTGTGAGTTTCTCGGCGATGTCGGCAGGGACGTCGGTGCCGAGCAGTTCGTCGCGCTGAATCGTCAGCAGCAGCAACGCGGATTGTGGGTAGTCGAGCGCGAAGACGGCCGGAACTTCGGCGGCTGCGACGACGGCGGAAACCGCGGAGGTCGGCGCGGGGTCCGCGAGAGCGTCGTCCACTCTCGATTGCTGAAGCGCGAGAAATCGTTGCGCGGCACGCAGCCACGCGCTACCGACCAGTCCACTGCGAGAGCCGAATGCGTGATAGATCGCCCCGTTGGATACACCGGTGGCGTCGGAGACCGCCCTGACCGTGACAGCGCTCGGTCCGGCAGTGGCGGCAAGTTTTTCGGCAGCGTCGAGCAGCGTGTCGAGATCGTGGACGCGTGGCCGAGGCATGAACGCACAGTAACAGAGCGTCTGCTCTGTTACTAGTGTGCGGTCAGATCACCGAATTTGCGCGAAGATCCTCGATCTCCTCCGGGCGCAGGCCGAAGTCGGTGAGTACGCCGTCGGCGTCACCGCCGAGAGTCATGGGTGGCGCATTCCTGACGGGAAGGGTCTTGCCGTCCACCCAGAACGGTCCGCGGACAACGGGAATCGATGTTCCGTCGGCGCTCTGGGTCTGCTCGACCATCTGCAATGCCTCGACCTGCGGGTCGGAGAACACCTGATCGATCGAATGAATCGGGCCGCAGGGGATTCCGGCACCGCGGATCTCGGCGATCCACTGTGCGGCGCCCTTCGTGGTCAGTAGGTCCTCGAGTTCTTTGGTCAGTTGGTCTCGGTGCGCCAAACGTTCTTTACCCGTGGCATATTCGGCACGGAAGGCGAGATCGGGGTCGCCGATCACCGAGCACAGCGCGATCCAGTGCTTGTCCGAGCCGGTGGCAATGTTGATCGGGAAGTCGGCAGTGTCGAAAGCGCCGTACGGCGTGATCGTCGGGTGCGTATTGCCGTTCGGCGTCGACACCCGCCCGGTGCTCAGGTAGTCCTGCGCCTGGAAGGTCATGATCGAGATCGCGGATTCCAGCAACGAGGTCTGCACGCGGTGCCCACGACCGTCGCGTCCGCGCGAAGCCAACGCCGCCGTGATACCCAGCGCCGCGTAGATGCCCGAGACCGTGTCGATGATGGGGATACCGACCCGCATCGGGGTCTGTTCCCCGGCGCCGGTGACCGACATCAACCCGGACATGCCCTGGGCCACCTGATCGAGTCCGGGCGCGAACTGGTCAGGGCCCACCGGGCCGAAACCACTGATGCTCATCACGACGAGACCCGGATTCTCCTGCTCTAGCGAATCGGGATCGAGCCCCATGTCGGCCAGCACTCCCGGACGGAAGTTCTCGACCAGCACATCCGCGTCGAGGGCCAGGCTGCGAAGCAGTTTCCGCCCGCGGTCACTGCGCATGTCGATGGCGATCGACCTCTTGCCGCGGTTCACGGAAGCGAAGTAGAGGCTTCGATCGCCGTCGAACGGCGGCCACTGACGCGAACTGTCGCCGGAGCCACGGGTTTCGACCTTGACCACGTCGGCGCCGAAGTCCGAGAGCAGCGACGTGCACAGAGGGCCCGCGAGAGCGCGGGTGAGGTCGAGAACTTTGATACCGCTGAGCAATTGGTCCATGGGAGAAACCTCGGTTCTGTGGTGTGCAACGTCGCCCACTCGATCCGTCGCACCATCTGCGTGAATTACCGCTGCAGTGATCGTCGGAGAGGGGAAGAATGAAGGTCAGGCCTGCTTTCGGCTGGGCTCGGTGACAACACTGGTCGAGAGCGCACGGTGATGCGACGGCGACATTGCACAACTGCAGGGCCCGGATTTAGGCGCATTGTGTGACAGGCAGGATTGCGGTGGGCCGATACCGTGAACTCTCTACGGACGGCGATGCAAGCGGGAGGCGAGGCGATGCGCGACATTTCCACTCAGCTGGCGCAGTGGCACGCCCGCGGCGAGGATTTTGCACTGGCGACGGTTGTCCGTACCTGGCGATCCTCACCGCGCATGCCCGGTGCTTCGATGGCCGTCTCACGCTCCGGGGAGGTAGTCGGCAGCGTCTCGGGCGGGTGTATCGAGAGTGCACTGTACGAGATCGCCCAGGAGGTTCTCGCCGACGGCACCAGTCGCGTCGAGGTCTTCAGCGTCTCCGACGACGACGCCATCGGAGTAGGGCTGACCTGCGGCGGAACCATCGAAGTGTTTGTCCAGGCCGTCGGAGCCGATTTCGCCGAGTTCGGTCAGGTCTGTGAACGAATCGAGGCCGATACGCCCGTCGTCGTGGTCACCGAAGTGCGTCCGGGAGCGCCGGCGCGGCACCTCGTCGTCGAGCACGGCCGACGCAGCGGGGATCTGGATGCCACGGAGGACGAGGTCTCCATCCTGTTGCGCACGATGGACACCGGTGAGTCCGTAGCCTTTGTCGCGCCGGCGGGAACTCTCATCGATTCGCAGCACGACTTGCTGGTCGAGATCTTCGCGCCGCTACCGAGGATGTACGTCTTCGGAGCCATCGACTTCGCCGCCTCGATGTGTACGTTGGGCGCCTTTGCGGGTTACCGAGTGACCGTCGTGGACGCACGGCCGGTCTTCGCGACACGGGCGCGCTTCCCCGACGCCCACGATCTGGTCGTCATGTGGCCACACAAGTTCCTCGAAACCGCACCGATCGACAACAAAACCGTCCTGGCCGTGCTCACGCACGACGAGAAGTTCGACATCCCCTTGCTCGAGATCGCGCTGCGTTCGCCGGCTGCATACGTCGGCGCGATGGGAAGTCGTGCGACGCATGAGCGTCGGGTGGCGCTGTTGAAGGAGCGAGGCGTCACCGACGTCGAGTTGGGGCGTCTGCACTCACCGATCGGGTTGGACCTCGGCGCCAGGACGCCGGAGGAGACTGCAGTGTCGATCCTCGCCGAGATGACCAAGACCCTGCGCAATGCATCCGGTTTGGAACTGCGGGATCTGCAGGGGCCGATCCACCCGCCACCTCAGGAGAATCCGACCGCCCTGCATCGAACGGCCTGAGTCGACTGCGCTGAATTCGGACATCTTGTGTTCGGTGGGGATAGGATCGTTTCTTTCGTGAACCATCTTCCGTGATCCGAATGAAATCGAGGTGCCTGCCAAGTGGCAAACCCGGCCGTACCGGCATCCGAGGTGAATGCTGTTCTCTCCGAACTTCTTCGAACCCCGCTCCTTCCTGGTGTTCGAAAGGTCGCCGGCGGCTCCGAAGACCCGACGGTAGCCCGGGTGGGATTCATGGCGGTTCCGGACATCGGTCCGTGGCTGCGACACGGACAGTTGCTGATCACCACGCCGGAAACCCTCGCCCGGGTCACCGAAACCTTCAAAGCATTTGTCGGACGGTTGTCGACGCGCGGAGTTGCAGCGCTCGCCGTCCAATTCGGAGCAGACGGGGACACTCTCGCGCCGGAACTGGTCGACGCGGCCGAAAACGCAGGCTTCCCGCTCCTGGTTTTTCACGGTGCGTGCGATCACCCTGCGGCGAGAGACCGTGAGCAGACGGAGTCGGCCCAGATCGACGCCATGTTCGGGGCCGAGCGCTTGCGACGGCTGCTGGTCGACGTCGTGATGGGCGGCGGCGGCCTCCCGCAATTGACCGAGGTCATCGCACGGGAGATGAAGGGCGCCGCCCTGATCACCACCTCGGACGGACGCGAGATCTGCCGCGCCGGGGATGCCGCGGAGCGCAAGCATCTGTCTGCCTGTCCCGCCGTCGATTCCACCGGTCGTCTGCGGACCGACACCGTCGAGGGCGGGTTGGGTCTGCACGAGTTCGACGGTCAATTCATCGCGGTGTCCGCGATTTCCGCCAATCACATCGACCACGGGCGTCTCGCGTTGTTCACCGGTGAGCGCGTGATGACGAGTTACGACCAGTACCTGGTCGAGCGAGCGGCGTCGGTGTGCGCGTTGGTCATCACCCGTGAGCAGGCCGTGGCGTCGGTGGAAGAACGCCATCGCGCCAACTTCGTTCACGACCTGCTCCTCGGCCGGGCCGGGGACCACGATCACGTTGTCTCCCACGCCAAGACGTTCGGTTGGGACTTCGATCGCCCGCTGGTGATCGTCTCGATCGAGCCGGACCCGATCGACGAACCGGCCTCTGCGGCGCCCGCTCGGCTGCCCGTCGTCGATCGCCAGGCGATGGCGTTCTCCGGGGCGATCGCCCACCGCGATCCCGGTGCGGCGGTGACCGCGCTGACGGGCGAGACGGTGATCGTCATGGGCGTCGGCACCGACACGATGGCATTGGTGCGGGACCTCGTCACGGTCGTTCGCGGTGAAGGTGGCGGCGGGAGAAGGCCGTTCAGTGTCGGGGTGTCCCGGCCGACAGCGGCGATCGACGCCGTCCCCGCGCTCTACAGTCAGGCGCGCACCGCACTGACCGTCGGACGCCGGATCTCCGGTCCGTGGACGGTGACTCAGTTCGACGATCTCGGTGTGTACAGACTGCTCAGTCTGGTCGAGGACGAAAACGAGCTGGAGACGTTCGCCCGGGAGACATTGCGGGAACTGACGGAGGAAACTGCCGAAGCGCAGGACATGCGCAAGACATTGGAAGTCTTGCTCGCGACCAACATCAACATCGCCGAGACAGCGCGCAAGCTCCACTTCCATTACAACACACTGCGTTACAGGGTCGTTAAGCTGGAGAAAATGCTTGGACCCTTCACCGCGCAACCCGAGCTCCGGCTGGATCTGTCTCTAGCACTGAAGATAACCGCGATGCGCGGCATCAATCACTAATATTGCCAATCCGGGTCCGTGGGTTCTGGCAGATTGTCATCACGTCGATACCCCCTCGCTGTAATAGCGTTTCACTCCAGTCACGGTGTTTTGTGAGCTGGAGCACACTCAGCGTTCGGACACCTTCCTCTGCACGAAAGGTCCCATCATGCCGATTTGGACGTTGCACGGAGATGGAAAGAACATCAGACCGGGTGAAGTGGTCGCTCCCGGCGAGCGGCTCAGCTGGGGAAGAACCATCGGGCTGGGCAGCCAGCACGTGGTGTCGATGTTCGGCGCGACGTTCGTCTTCCCGATCATCATGGGGCTCAATCCTCAACTTGCCGTGATGATGTCGGGCTTTTGTACGCTCTTCTTCCTGCTGGTGGTCAAGGGACGCATTCCCAGCTACCTCGGTACGTCGGCGGCCTTCGTCGGCGGTATCGCCGCCATTCGTGCCCAAGGCGGAACGTCCGCAGAGGTGACCGGCGCGATCCTGGTGTCCGGACTGGTCCTGGCAGCCATCGGTATCGCGATCCACTTCCTCGGTGGCCGGGTCGTATTCAAGGTTCTTCCCCCGGTGGTGACCGGCGCAGTGGTGATGCTGATCGGATTCAACCTGGCACCCGTCGTCGCGGGGCTGTACTGGCCGCAGGACCAGTGGGTGGCTCTGATCGTCATGGTGGCCCTGATCGTCATGAGTATCGCGCTACGAGGCTTCATGGCGCGCATCGCCATCTTCCTCGCGCTGATCTTCGGCTACGTCCTCTCCTGGATCCTCGACCGGGTCTCGGGCACGATCACCTCGTACGACGCAGGCACCGGTCAGATCACCGAGCACTTCCGCGTCAACTGGGATTCGGTGCAGTCGGCGTCGTGGTTCGGCCTGCCCCCGTTCTCGGACGAGGCCAACGGAATCGTCGGCATCCACGCTCCGTCGTTCAGCCTGACGTTCATCATCCTGGTCCTTCCCGGTGTCATCGCGTTGATCGCGGAGAATGCCGGCCACGTCAAGGCAGTCGCAGAGATGACCGGCGACGATCTCGACCCGTACATGGGACGCGCGCTCGCCGGTGACGGTTTCGCCACCGCCATCGCCAGCAGCGTCGGCGGTTCGCCCACCACGACGTACGCCGAGAACATCGGTGTCATGGCAGCGACCCGTGTGTACTCCACCGCCGCCTACGCGGTCGCGGGCATCGTCGCGATGATGCTCGGCTTCTCCCCCAAGTTCGGTGCCGTCATCTCGGCGACGCCCGGCGGTGTTCTCGGCGGAATCACCGTGGTGCTCTACGGCATGATCGGTCTGCTCGGCGCCAAGATCTGGAAGGAGAACGGCGTCGACTTCGGGAATCCGCTCAACCTCATGCCGATCGCGGCCGGTCTGATCATCGGTATCGGCGACACGGCTCTGAAGTTCAGTGACACGTTCTCGCTCAGCGGGATCGCGCTCGGCACCATCGTCGTGATCGGGATGTACCACCTGTGCCAGTTCATCGGTTCGAAGAACCCGGAGCTGAATGCGAAGAATCCGGAACCGAACAAGCCGGATTCGAAGGCTCCCGGCGGCGAACGGGAAGAACCCGCCCCGCAGCTCACGTGACACTTGGCTGAGTGTGCTCGATTGTCGAAGGCCGGACATCCTCCTTGGAGGAAGCACGCTCAGTTCGTAGTGCAGTACCGCTCCGACGCGAGTGCAGAAGGCGGCGGATTCGTCCGCGGCATCGGGAAATTCGGGGATGACCCGATCGACGATGCCGCCCGTGAGCAGATCGAAGGACCGTATCCCTTGACCGGCCGCCATCTCCGGAGCGTGCGTGATGTCGTGGAACATGATCGCGCTCGCCCCCTCGGGAGGTAAGGGCGAGAGCCAACCGTGGCGGGCCGCCAGCACTCGATCGGCCGGAATCAGTGCCAGGGCGCCGCCGCCGGTGCCCTGCCCGAGCAGGAGGGAAATGGTCGGGACCTCGAGTGAAATCATGTCGGCTATGCACCGAGCGATCTCGCCGGCCAATCCACCTTCTTCGGCTTCCTTCGACAGTGCCGCGCCTGCCGTGTCGATGATCGTCACCAACGGCAGGTCGAGCTCTGCGGCAAGCCGCATCCCTCGCCGAGCTTCCCGCAGAGCGCCGGGGCCGAGTGGGGAGTGAGCAGTCTGTCCGCGTCGGTCCTGTCCGAGAAGGACGCAGGGCATGTCGCCGAAGCGAACGAGCGCGAGCATGATGCCGGGATCGTTCTCGCCTTGGCCGGTTCCGTTGAGCGGGAGCATGTCCGAGGCGGAATTGAGCAACACTTCCCGGATCCCCGGTCGGTCTTCGCGTCGGGATGCGACGACGGATTCCCACGCCGACGTATCGGGTGGGCAATCGTACGAGCACGGGTCACTCGGCAACGAGTACCCACGACGTCTCGAGGTGATGATGCGCAATGCGCGGTCGACGATTTCGGCGAGCTGGTCTGGCGGCCTCACCGCATCGATGAGTCCGTGCTCGTGAAGGTTCTCCGCTGTCTGGACACCGACGGGGAAAGGTGAGTTGTACAAGGCCTCGAACACCCGGGGGCCGAGGAATCCCACGAGGGCTCCTGGCTCCGCGATCGTCACGTGACCGAGTGACCCCCAGGACGCGAATACGCCTCCGGTGGTGGGATTTCGGAGGTAGACGATGTAGGGCAGGTGCGCTTCTTTGTGCTTGATGAGCGCCGCGGTGATCTTGACCATCTGCAGAAATGCCGTTGTCCCCTCCTGCATACGCGTTCCTCCGGAGGTGGGAAGCGCAAGAAGGGGCAGCTGCTCTTGCGTCGCTCGACGGATGGCGACGACGAGGCGTTCGCCCGCCGCCACGCCGATCGATCCGCCGAGAAAACCGAACTCGCAGACGATGATTGCCACACGGCGGCCTCGGACGGAGGCGCTTCCGGTCAGGACGGACTCGTCGAGCCCGGTCTTCTCCTGCGCCCGCAGAAGTGCTTCGGCGTAATCGGAGTCGGTCGCGACGGGGATCGGAGGGGTATCCCACGACTTCCAGGTGCCGGCATCGATCACCAGGTCGAGCAAGTCGCGAGCCGTCAGGCGGTTCATCGGGTGAATCCTTGTAGCCACGACATGACTTCGTCAGTGTCTTCACCGAGTACCGGCGGTGCGGTGTGCCGGGTCTCCGTCACTTCGGTTCCGTCCGGATCGAAGAATCGCAGCGGCGGCCCGGGCAGAGTGATGTTTCCGAGCGTGCTGTGGTCGACGTCGACGAGCAATCCCTGTGATCGGGTCTGTTCCCATTCGTACACTTCGGAGATCGTCCGAACCCGTCCTGCCGGTATTCCGATGCGGTCGAGTTCGGTCAGAAGCTCGTCACGCGAATACGGTTTGAAGGTACGTTCGATCAATTCGACGACCTGGAAATGATTTTCGACGCGTTCGGCGTTTGTTGCCATACCGGGGGCGTCAGGGTCGAGGTCGAATCCTTCGCAGAATCTTCTCCACAGGCTTTCGCTGCCGACCGAGATCTGTACTGCGCCATCGCCGGTACGAAAGAGTCCGTACGGTGCGATGGAGGGATGGTGGTTGCCTTGCGCTGTGCCTACCTCGCCGGCGACGGTCCACTTCGTTCCTTGAAACGCGTGAACACCGACCACGCTGGCCAAGAGCGACGTTCGAACGACACGGCCTCTCCCCGTCTGTTCGCGTTCCTTCAAAGCCGCGACGACACCGAACGCCCCGTACATTCCGGCGAGAAGATCGGCGATCGGAACTCCGACTCGTTGAACGTCGTCCGGGCTCGAGCCGGTCAGCGACATGAGTCCGGCTTCCCCCTGGGCGATCTGGTCGTAACCGGCGCGACCACCTTCCGGGCCGTCGTGGCCGAAACCGCTGATGGACAGGACGATCAGTCGAGGATTGAGTTCGGCCAGCCGCTCGGTGGAGAATCCGAGTCGATCGAGAACTCCGGTGCGGAAGTTCTCCATGAGAACGTCGGCGCGGCAGACAAGATCTTCGAGGGTTGCGCGCCCGCTGTCGGATTTGAGGTCGAGCGTGATCGACTTCTTGTTCCGGTTCGTGGACAGGAAATACGTCGATTCCCGTTGCGTGTTCGGTGGTTCCAGCGGTGGCTCCACAAAAGGCGGCCCCCACCCACGGGTGTCGTCGCCACCGTGAGGTGATTCGACCTTGATCACGTCGGCACCCAGATCGCCGAGCATCATTGCCGCGTGAGGACCCGCGAGTGCGCGCGTGAGGTCGACGACAATCACGTCGTGTAGCGGACCACTACGAGCACTTGTGTTGTGAGGCTTCGAAGTCGAGTTCATGTCGCACCGCCGTGTTCTGGTGTAATTGGCTGAGCCAGTTGGTGGTTGAGGCCTCCGTAGTTCGGTCGACTCCGGTCCGCTGGACCGAGAAATCGGCCAGGGCCACTGAAGGAGGTATGTGCGGCCCGTCTTTCGAACCGTAAGCGCGCACCGGTCAACGGCACATGGGTAACCTTGCCGATGACGGGTATCAGTGGTGGGTAAGAAGTGACGAACGCTTAACGCACGGCTGGATTGCGGTTGTATCGAACCGTAATTGGGGCGCTCTGTCAGCCTATTTGGTGCATCTTCATGACATTTCGTGCATCTTCATGACCTGCAGGGCGAGTGAGACGTTCAATCGAAGGACGGGGTCGTCGGTGAACGATCCGACGACGCTCTCCAGCTTTCCGATTCTGTATCGCAAAGTGTTGTAGTGCATATGCAGTGCCCGGGACGCCTCGGCGACATTGCAATTGCAGTCGAGCAACGTCTGGAGTGTCAGACGCAAATCTGCGGCTTCGGCGTTGTCTGCCGACAGTGACTTCAGAACGTCATCGGTGAACGAACGCAGTTCGCTCTTGTCCGTCTGGAGCGAGAGGAGTCGGTGTACGCCGAGTTCGTCGAAGTGCGCGATCTGGCCCGGCCCGTTGATACGTCGGCCGACGACCACGGCCGTACAGGCTTGGTCGTAGGCAGCAGGTAGATCGGCCAGGGAGTAGATCACCCGGCTCACTCCCGTGCTGAAGGAGCGGCGGCCGCTGGTGCGATCTCCGGCAACCTTGCGCACCAACCCTTCGATGTCCCGAACCGCACGGTCGGTGCTGGTGGGGAAAAGCGTGACCACCTCGTGTCGAAACCCGACGGAGGGTGCCGTCCGCTCGTGGGTGCGTACCACTTGTTGCCAGCCGTCGCTGAGTCGATCTTGGTCCGTGCGCGTGGAATTCGCGTGCTGGGATTCCGGGTGATCGACGTCGAGTTCTGCAACCACTACGGCAAGTGGACGAGTGACATCCCACCCCAACTGGGTGAAGTGCGCGCTCACTTCCGCCGGCGAGCCGGCTTCACCTATCAGTGCGTCGCGGAGGAAGTCGCCGCGGAATTTGGATTCCACTGCCGCAACTGCCAGCTGCTTGGTGACGGCCAGCGCAGCAACGGTGGCCGCTCGCTCCAGTGCTTGAACGACAACTGCGCCGAGTTCGTGGGTGCCGGCGTACGCGACCATTCGGCCGTGGTCGGTGCCGCCGGCCACCACCCGGGTGAGCGCCAACTGACCAGGAAATCCTTTGGGCGCGTTCTGTAAACCGACAGCGACCCGTTCGGTCAGGAACCGACCGGTGCTTTCGAACAACGGAAGCGCGTTCAGCGCGGCTGAATCTCCGGCCTCCGTCAACACTCTTCCGTCCGGCGAGCAGATGAGAACGCTGACGTCGAAAAGCGCGGCGAATTCCGCGGCGATCTGGGGTAGATCGCCACCTTCCAAGACGATCGACGTCAACGAGCGGTGAAGACGATCGGCAATGTCGAGTGCCGCAGACTGCTTCGCCACCAACTTGGTGAAGACCTCCGAGATCACCTCGTCGAATCCTGCGGTGACGGGAAGAACCAACAACGGCAGCCCTCGCTGCTCTGCCATGTGCAGCATGGCTTCCGGCAGTTCGTCGAGATAGCGGCCCGTTTTCACGGCAAGTGCCGCGACTCCTCGGCGTGCGAGACCGTCGACGAGGTCGCTGAGATCTGTATCGTCGAGAAGCTCTCCGGTTCGCCCGTAGCGCAGCGGGAACCCGGTTGTCACCAACAGTTCGTTCGGCTTCACCCAAGCGAGGATGTCCGGTACTTCCATCACGTTCACCGATTGAACGAGGTGGCGCAAGCCCCCGTGCCCGGCAAGGACTTCGGCTCCACGCAGACTGGGTAGCTCGAGGACATCCCGAACCGTCAGTCTGTAGTCGCCACCTTCTGGCAAATGTTGAAGCTCTTCGCTCGAATATTTGGCAGATCTATCCATGTCGCGAGACTACGCTCGATCACGCGACGAACATTGTCAACAGTTGACGAAAATAGCCTCTCGAAATGAGTGGTTCTCCGTATGTCTGCCAACTACCGTGGTCCGAATTGGCGATCGCCCGCGTCTCCGAGTCCAGGTACCAGGAAAGCATTTTCGTTCAGGCCGTCGTCGATGCTCGCAGTGAGGAGCCTGACTGGATGTCCGGAGTTCCTCAGTGCTTCGATCCCCTCCGGAGCCACGACGACACATATTGCAGTCACATCGGTGGCTCCGCGTGCAATGAGCAGATCGATTGTGCGGATGATGGATCCACCGGTCGCCAACATCGGATCGAGGACGTAGACGGGGGTGCCCGACAGATCAGCGGGCAGGGACTCCAGATACGGAACCGGTTGGTGTGTCTTCTCGTCTCGTGCCATTCCCACGAAACCGACACCTGCCTGCGGAATGAGGGCACTCGCCTGCTCGACCATGCCGAGGCCCGCTCGCAAGACCGGTACCAGGAGCGGCGGATTTGCCAGTCGCACTCCCAGCGTCGGAGCAACTGGCGTCTCGATGTCGAACTGTTCCACTTCTGCGCCGCGCATGGCCTCGTAGACCAACATATGGGTCAGTCTGCGCAAGGCGGACCGGAATGTCGCGTTGTCGCTGCGAGCGTCGCGCATGGTCGTGAGTAGCGATGCCGCCAGCGGATGGTCGACAACAGTGGTGTCCATGGTCGAATCGTAAGTGAGAACCGATGGGGCGGCGCACAACCGGTGAATCGGAGTCGAAATAACCAATCGTGGTTTTCGTTTGGGCAACTATTGACGATGCCGAAGGGTTCGAGTCGTCATAGCGTGGTCGGCATGGCAGTTCCGAACCGCTCGGCTGGACTGGGCGCCAGGAGCTGTCAAGGCCCAATTTTGCCTCCACGATTCCCTATACAAGGAGATGCCAATGCCCGAAGCAATCGAGGTCCGTAAGGTTCCGCTACACAGCGTCTCCGACGCCAGTGAGCTCGCCAAGCTGATCGACGACGGTGTCCTCGAGGCCGACCGCGTCATTGCAGTCATCGGCAAAACCGAGGGTAACGGCGGCGTCAACGACTACACGCGCATCATCGCGGACCGAGCGTTTCGAGAGGTTCTCTCCGCCAAGGGTAATCGCAGCCCCGAAGAGGTGGCGGAGGTGCCGATCGTCTGGTCAGGCGGCACGGACGGTGTGATCAGCCCGCACGCGACGATCTTCGCGACGGTACCGGCAGACAAGGTCACCAAGACCGACGAGCCGCGACTGACCGTGGGTGTCGCCATGAGTGAGCAGTTGCTGCCCGAGGACATCGGTCGTACCGCGATGATCACCAAAGTAGCTGCGGCGGTGAAAGATGCGATGGCCGATGCCGGCATCACCGATCCCGCCGACGTGCACTACGTACAGACCAAGACTCCGTTGCTGACAATCCACACCATCCGTGACGCCAAGAGTCGCGGCAAGACCGTGTGGACCGAACAGACTCATGAGTCGATGGACCTGTCCAACGGCGGTACGGCGCTCGGAATCGCGGTTGCACTCGGCGAAATCGACATGCCGACCGACGAGGATGTCATGCACAGCCGCGAGCTCTTCTCCTCTGTTGCATCCTGCTCGTCCGGCGTCGAGTTGGACCGTGCTCAGATCGTTGTCGTCGGTAACGCACGTGGCGTCGGCGGACGCTACCGGATCGGCCACAGCGTGATGAAGGATCCGCTCGACCAGGACGGCATCTGGGCGGCGATCCGTGACGCCGGACTCGAACTTCCGTCGCGGCCGCACTCGAGCGACCTGGACGGTCAACTCGTCAACGTGTTCTTGAAGTGCGAGGCCAGCCAGGACGGAACGGTCCGCGGCCGTCGTAATGCGATGCTCGACGACTCCGATGTGCACTGGCACCGCCAGATCAAGTCGTGCGTAGGTGGAGTCACGGCAGCTGTCACCGGTGATCCGGCAGTGTTCGTCTCGGTCTCGGCAGCGCATCAGGGCCCCGAGGGCGGCGGCCCCGTCGCCGCCATCGTCGATCTCGGTCAGTAGCCGGTAAGAACCTCGCTGGAAACTTCGACAGTCGCGCGCCGCCACCGGTAATTCGTCCTCGAATCAGTTGCCGGTGGCGGCGAATCCGACCGAGATTCTGCCGGCGCAACCCACTTCACTGCTTGAAAGGATTCACGATGGTTCATGCTGCTGACCCTGTCGACGAGAGCGTTTCCGGTGCGCCCGAGAATCGCGAGCTCGTCATGGCCGATGCGGTCACGCTCAGTGGTCTGATACGCAGGCGTGAAGTGTCGTGTGTCGAGGTGATGGACAGCTACCTCGACCAGATCGAAGTTCATAACCCGGCGGTGAACGCGATCGTCGCATTGCGGGATCGGGAAGCGTTGACGGCGGAGGCGCGCGAGCGTGATTCGCAGTTGGCGAGTGGGCAGTATCTCGGTTGGATGCACGGGTTTCCGCATGCGGTGAAGGATCTTTCGGCAGCCAAGGGTCTGCCGTTCACGTCCGGGTCGCCGATGTTCGCGGATCGAATCGCCGAAGAGGACGACCTGTTCGTCAAGCGGATCAAGTCTGCCGGTGCCATCGTGATCGGCAAGACGAACACACCGGAGTTCGGGCTCGGATCCCAGACGTACAACCCGGTGTGGGGTACGACGGTGTCGCCGTACGACAATTCGCGCACTGCCGGCGGTAGCAGCGGAGGCGCCGCAGCCTCGTTGGCGCTTCGCATGCTGCCGGTGGCTGATGGAAGTGATTACATGGGTTCGCTCCGAAACCCGTCGGCGTTCAACAACGTTGTGGGGTTTCGACCTTCCTGGGGTCGGATACCGGAGACGGGATTCATCGCTCAGGGCGCTGTTGTGGGTCCGATGGGCCGAACCGTCACCGACGTGGCTCACCTTCTCTCTACGATGGCGGGGCCGGATGCCTATGCACCGTTGGGGATTCGTGAGAATCCCGCTGTGTTCACCGAAAGCCTCGCACGGGATCTGAAGGGCTCTCGGATCGCATGGGTCGGTGACTGGAACGGGTACCTGGCAACCGAACCTGGAGTTCTCGAGTTGTGCGAATCCTCGTTCGAGGTCTTCGAACAGTTGGGGTGCCGCGTCGAGGCTGCGCTTCCTGACTTCAAACCCGAGGACATCTGGCAACTGTTCCTGCGATGGCGTTGGTGGGCGCAGCTCGGTTTGATCGATCAGTACAACGATCCGAGTTTGCGTGAGTTGATGAAGCCCGAACTGTTGTGGGAACTCGGGCATGCGGTCACCCTCTCGGCACTCGACGTGACCAAGGCTGCGGAGGCCCGCAACGGCTGGCTGTCGGCCATTACCAAGATGTTCGAAACCTACGACTACATTCTCGCGCCGAGTGCTCAGGTGTTTCCTTTCGACAAGAACACTCACTGGCCCGAGACCGTCGACGGGCGGTCGATGGACACGTATCACCGGTGGATGGAGACGGTTGTTCCCTGGACGATGGCCGGGGTTCCGGTTGCGGGGATGCCGGTCGGCTTCGACGATCGTTCGCTTCCCATGGGTATCCAGATCATCGGTCGGCACGGAGCCGACTTGGACGTACTCCAACTCGCCTACGCATTCGAGCAGGCAACCCAGTGGGTCGAGCGGGTTCTTCCTCCCGCACTCCGCGTGAACTGACCTAATCTATTTCGAACGTATCCAGTTGGGAGAGAACGACGATGGCTTCGGCATTGTGGCACGGGTTCGCGGACATGGGCGCTGTGGAGAAGAACGGCGCGTTTGTCGTCTCTCGCGGTGAGGGCGCGTACATCTGGGACCGCGAGGGCACTCGGTATCTGGATGCGACGGCGGGCCTGTGGTTCACCAGCGCCGGTTGCCGGGAGCAAGATCTTTTTCACTTCGGGTGGTTCGGATTCGGTGGACACTGCGGCGAAGCTCGCTCGCCGGTACTGGCATGAGGTGGGGCAGCCGGAGAAGGCGATCATCGTCGGTCGTCAGAAGGCGTACCACGGAATGCATGTTGCGGGAACGGCTCTRGCGGGTATTSCGGTGAACCGTGAGGGTTACGGCGAGCTGATGGCGGATGCGGCCACGGTCGGCTGGGATGATGCGAAGAGTCTGCTCGAGTTGATCGAGAGGATCGGTGCGAACAAGATCGCCGCGTTCTTCGCGGAGCCGATCATCGGTGCGGGTGGGGTSTATCTTCCGCCGGAGGGGTAYYTGGCSGAGGTGCGCGACATCTGCCGCGAGCACGACATTCTGTTTGTCGTCGACGAGGTSGTGACCGGTTTCGGTCGTATCGGCGGCGAGTGGTTCGCGTCTACTCGTTTCGATTTGCAGCCCGACATGATGACCACGGCAAAGGGTTTGACGTCCGGTTACGTTCCGATGGGTGCGGTGTTCATCGCGCCGCGGGTGGCGGAGCCGTTCTATGCGGGTTCGTGGTGGCGTCATGGTTACACGTAYGGYGGGCATGCCGGTGCTGCTGCGGCGGCGATGGCGAACCTCGACATTCTCGAGCGTGAGAATTTGCTTGGGGAGTCGAAGCGTCTGGAGGCGTCGTTGCATACGCATCTGCAGCCGTTGGCCGAGCATCCGCGGGTGGCGGAGGTTCGTAGTGGRCTSGGTGCGGTCGCTGCGGTGCAGTTGGCTGATCCGGCGGAGGCTTTGCCGTTCGTGAAGACGTTGCGTGAGCACGGTATTTCGGGTCGCGCGGCGGGTCAGGGTGCGATGCAGATTTCGCCGACGTTCGTCATGACCGACGATCAGGTCGCGGAGATGGCAG
>NZ_JBFUJB010000029.1:0-50234 GCF_056401575.1 Rhodococcus sp. P4_E4
TCCTCTCCGGGGGAYCTGACAGTCCACGTCCCCTGCATCTAACATGAACCAAACAGCCCACACAAACGCACGCGCCGCCAATGCCCTCTTGTTAGGGGCACAAAATCGCGCTGATAGCCCTTCCAGTGGGCAATCCGACCTTGTATGGTGTCGCCTGGATATGAAGCGCCGCTAGATTATTCGAATTGCTAACCCGCGAACCACCGCACGGTTGAGAACAGCCCGGAGACAACGCTTGTGGAGTGCTTGACCCGGGCGTTTACAGCGGATGTGCCGCCCCTACCGCATGAACGCAGGCATGCGCCCAGGTATCGCCCATAGCTCTGCGCCCAATTCCTGCGGGCCTGGTGCGCACCGCGTTGTCCTTCGAGCGCTGCGAACAGGTCGACTGCTTCGCTGTGGCGTTCGGCGAGTAGGTCTTCGGTGTGCGGGCCGCTTCGACACGTTCCTGGAAGACGAGGTCGCCGCGGGCTTGGTGGTGGGTGACGAAGGTGTCGACCCGGACCAATGATTGCGCAGCGGATTGGGGTTCAGGCGCGCCGTAGCCTGATCGCGGCGTGTGCATGGTGTCGAGCCCCGGGTCCGCAGCGGTTTCAGCATCCTGACATGGACGTGGTCAAGTGAGCGCGCTGTGCAGGTTCGGCGAGCGCCGGAAAGTCACAGAAAGGTATGTGCGATCATCGCCCCTGAGCGTTGGCCGGGATCGAAAACCTACTTCGATGCTCTCAGCAACTCGGCCGGAATCCATGCCGGCCAGGTAATCTCGCCGACCGGATCGCCGTCGACGAACCGGGCAACAATGCGCGTGACATCCGGGGCAGTGTTGTCGTACACGGTCGCGTGGTCGGATCGATCGATCGCGTCGACGACCAACGACCACAGCCGCTCGAATCGCTCGCGAATCTTCACTTCAGGCACCGAATGTCCACCCTCGACAACCCGCTCGGCAACACGAGCAACCGACAACTCGACCGGAACCAGGACCACGTGTAGGACGACAACGAACCCGGCCCGGCGCGCACGGTCGATCAACTCCAATTTCGATGGATGCGAAAACACCGTCTCGGCGATGAACGACTCACCCCGCTCGATCAGGGCATCGCGCATAGTCGCCGCAATCCGTGCGGCCTCGTAGGAATGCTCCTCGGCCGCATCAGGCCATCGATCTTTAGCGATCACATCCGCGTTGACAAACACGCTGCCGGGAAGCAGGGGCGCCAGACGCTGCTCGACGAACGTCGATTTGCCGGCACCGTTCGGCCCGACAACAAGATCGAGACGTCTCACAAGACGATCTGCGAACCGTCAGGCAGATACTTGACGACCCGGCCGCGCTCGTCGAGCGAAATCGTAGCGCGCCCCTGAACTGCGCGATCAGCGACATGGCTACCTGTCGCGATTGATTCTTCAAGGGTCGCCGCGATCTCCGCGTTGAATACCGCGCCCTCCTCGGCGGAGAGCACACTCAGTGGGATACGGCCGGCGAGGGCGGCCTCGACACGCTGACGTGCGACCTGTCGCTGGTTCGACACCTCACGACCGACCCGAGCCCAGTGCTCGAGCTGCTGGCGCGCCGAGCGATGCTCGCGCTGTCCCTCCGCGGCCGCGGCATCGACGAGCTCTGATGAGAACCTGGTGACTTTGTCGACGACTTCCGTCATGGCTCCTCCTTCGCTACAACATCAAAGTCATTGTAGCAATTTGCTACAGAGGATATCCATGCGTGACGCCACACCAGACGTACAAGGAAGGAGATGGCTGCCTCTTGGACTCGCAGGACAGTTGGAGAATACGCCTGTCACGTCGACACCGACCGCTCCCGTCCTCGTCGCACGCGCAGGTAGATACCACCACTAACGGCCAGACAACCGATCATCCGTCCGGCCGCGACCAACGGGCAGCGTCTCACCACCCCACCGGGTGCAGTGAAGTGAGCCGCGCCGCAGTTTCGTTTCCGATTCAGCGACTTGGATCCTTCCGGCTCGAATCCACTGCAAATCGCAACCCTGAACCCCTGCCCACCTACCGCGGCTCGAAGAACGAGAGGCCATGGGCATGACACACGGCCAAATCGGACGAGTACCGGAATCCGTTGAACCACAACGATCCCGAGAACTTCGATACTAGCAAGCACCGAGCACAGCGGTAATGGTCCGCTGCCATCGCCGCGACGCACAGACGCCGCTTAGCGGAAGTCCTGGGGCGCCATCGGCTTCGGTGCAGCGACCTGCGATCTACTCGCGCAGCGCGGAAACCACATCGTCGTAGCCGCCCTTGACCCAGACAAAGCAGTGGTCGCACATGACCACCGAGAAGCCAGATTGTGGGCGCGGCATCGGATCACGCGGCACGTCCGATCTGCAGATTGAGCCAATCGGAGATCCACTGGATCGCGTTGCGGCCGGCGTTGTCGACGACGAGGGTGTTGTAGTTCTGGTGTGCCCCGGAGGCGAAGAAGGCCGCTGCGTCGAGCCCCTCCCCTACCAAGGAAGCGAGGTCGTTGGCGCCCTGTGAGCTGGCCATAGTGGTCAATGACCGGGCTAGCGCTGGCAGGTTCAGATTCTGCGCTCGAGTGGTGATGGAGGTGGCCGTTGAGGACTGCTTGCCGAGCAACGTCGGATCAGTCTTCGTAGCTTTGCCGGAGAGCATGTCGACCGCGACAGATGCTAGTTCGACGCCGACCGGGAGGAGGCTGGTCATGGCAGCTCCGGCCCCGAGCGGGTCGGGGAGCTGTCCGGGCGGCGGTAGCAGCTTCTCGACTGCGGCCCAAGCGGTTTCCTGCACCTGCCCGACGAGGTTGGCGAGCTTGCTGATGTCGACGCCTCCCAGGATTGACACGACGAGCGCGGCGACCTGTGAGTAGCCGGACGGGTCCGGGATGACCGACAGGACCTGTGAGACCCATTTCAGATCGACACCTGCGGCCATCTTCACCAGCGGGGCGAACTGGTTGTTGAGATCCCCTGCGACCTTGTGGGCACCGTGCGCGTCGAGCGCAGCGACCTTCTGCGGGAGCAGGTTCAGGTTCGCCTGGATCGCACGCATGTCCAGAGAGGTGAGCCCGGTGGCGACGTTCAGGACTTGGTTGACGACCACTGAGGGTTTGAGAACGGAGAGGACACCGGAGGCGGATTCTAGGACATCGCGCGGTGTCGTTGCGAGCGGCGTGATCTGGCTGTCGACGGTGTCAGCGGCAGCCGATAGCGAGGTTAGGTCCGAGGATGTGGCCGGCAGCGTCGTGGGGCCTTTGCTGGCGAGTTTGCTCGCGGTGTCGGCAATCACGTCCAAGTTCGAGAGTGCACGGCTGAGATCCGATTGGGCGGCCTTGTCGAGCACCTGGCCTGCGTTGTTTTCGGCTGTCCCGACGGGAGTTGCAGCGAGCTGTCCGTTCGCGGCGGGGTTGGCGGCACCGGATTCGAGCAGTTCAACGAGAGGGCTGATGGTGTTCGCCAGAGTTGTTGCGCTGGAGACGATCTGCTTGAGATCGACCGCGCCGTCGGCCTTCGACAGTTCGCTGGTCAGGTTGTCGGTTGCGGTAGCGAGGCCGGGAAGGTCGGCATGAGAGAAATCCGATGCCAGAGCGGCGGCCAGGCGCAAATTGCCGTCACTTCCAGCGCTCGGGGCCTTGGTGAGCAGTGAACCCAGCGATCCGAGCAGTGGGCTCGATCCCTTCTGGATCGAGCAGTAGAGGTCTTTGGGATCACAGATCGACGCGACGCGCCCCGACAGCTTCCCCATACCCTGTGGCCGCGGATCGGCAATCCCCTTTCCCGATGGTTGCGGGCCGATGACTGCTTCACCTTTCGTCCCAGCGCCGGGATCGGCGAGAAGCCCGACCGCGAGGACCTGCTCTGCCTTGACTGGGCCGGAGCTATTGCCGATCTCGGAAGCGAGATCGCCTGCGATGTCCGCGCCCTGTGAGTAGCCGGTGATTGTGAATTTTGTTTCGGAGCATTTCGCGGCGATCTCGGTGAGTACGTCCTTTGCCTTGCTCAGACCATCAGATTTGCTGTCTGCGTATGTCTTTCCGTTGTCGAACGCTCTCGCCATGTACGGCAACGTGTAGATCCGTGCTGCACTGCCATGCTTGTCCGTGAGGCTGTCGGCGATTGGCTTGAGCATTCCGGTCGAGATGGACGGATCGGCGTCTTCGGCCGTTTCCCAGGTCCCAGGAATGAACAGGTTGAACGTGGACGGGCAACCAGAGGGGGCGGCGGACGCGATGGCCGGTGCGGTCGAAGCGATCGAGCCTGTAGCTATTGCCGCCGTCACCAACAGGGTAGTCGCGCGGTGGAAGTTCGGACGTTTGAGCGGCATGGGCACCTCATCTACCAGGGGAATTACACCTTCCGGTACGCGCGGGTGTCCTGCCCGCTGCGGCCACGCAAGGCGAGAGGCACACAGTGGCTGATACGTCCGGGAAAATCAACGTCGCCTGTGGATAACTTCCTGCTCACCGCGCATCACGACTCTCGCCATCACGGTTCCCTGGACGACACACGTAGCGTCGAAATTCGGAGTTATAGCAGCCGTCACGTGGCTCTCGCTCCTACCTCAGCATGCGGGTCCTCGCGGCCCGGGGTTGCTTCGGCGGATGGCGCTGCCACTCTCGAATATGTTGTGGCACATTCAATGTTTGCGGACGGTGAGCGATCATTTTTGACCACTCCCCTATCCCGCCGAGGCACTCGATCGCTGCGCTGCGTCGGTGTGCGGGGCACGGCCTTGCGCCCATCGGCCCAGGGCGCGGTCAGAGGGCGGTTTGAGACCGGCGTCGCTCGCGACCTGGGCGGGCCGGCGCTGCCGATCTCCTTGCGTATCTGCTTGACTCCGCTGGTCGCGCCGTTGGAAACGGATACTTTTCAGCCCGTCGAGCCCGACTGCATCGCACCGGTTACCAGATCCTGGCGACGAAGGACACTGCGAGCGTCCGGATTTGTTTCTTCGATCGACAAACGCCGGAAACGCACAGGCGTGTGCACCATCGTCCCGACCGTTGGCCAAGGCCGGAACTTACATCGGAGTTCGTAAGAACTCGACCGGACCCCACGCTGGCCAGGTGAGCTCGCCGACCGAATCGCCATTGACGAACCGGGGCAACGACAGGTCGCGTGGTCCGATCGACGGCATACACAATGCTGCGTCGATCGCCGCCGCCATCGGCGTAGAACGCTTGCTCTACGTCAGCACCAATGTACGGGCCAGGCCCGTTTCGAGACTTGCCGGTCAACGGCTCAGCTCTCAAACCCCTCTCACCTGCCAGCCGCACGCGCGCCCTCGCCGAGAAGTTCGTGCGCGACGCCGGAGGCCTGGTCATCCGGCCCCACCTCGTGTATCGACCCGGCGACAGATGGTTTCTGCCGACACTGACACGAATTGTCTCTCGACTCGATCATCGACGACGGTAATGCCATCCCGTCAGTAGTCGACGTAAACCTACTCGCCCGATCTATCTACAAACTGTCGACAGAACAGCAATTTCGCTACGGCTCAACACTTCACGTCAACGAACCTGTCCCGCGGACAGTCATCGACCTTCTCGAGCATCATGCGCGGAAGACCAACTGGACTCTGCCCCAAAGCTCTATCCCCCGCACCGACGCAGCAAAAGTTGCTGCCCAGTTGGGTCTCAACATGCACAAGATAGACATGATCAGTCTCGATCACTGGTTTCGGTCGAGCCTGTACTGACACTTCGTTCTCGCGCCTCTGGCTTCGAAGCCTCAGCGGTACGTTGTTCAGCTGCCGAGACATATGCTTCGGCAATCTGATCAGGTTCAAGGCCAGCACCGGTAGCGAGAGCCTGACCAACACTGTCGAATTCGTTCAGAACCTCAGTTCGCGGCATCCCCGAGGCCAACGCTGTGCACGTTCCGTTGGCGAAGCTGATTTCAACACTGTCCATCCCGAGCGCGGGAACTCCGCGCGCTCGTAGTGCGCGCAGAGAGTCCTGGCCTCGCGGGCCCGCCTCGGCGACAATCTCCTCCGGCGTATGACCTTCCGCGGGTGCCGTCAACTCCGTGGTTTCAGCTATCTCCGCGCCGGTCGGCTGATCCTCACCTGGGCTCGTCAGAGGTGAGACCGACGTCGAGGGATTCGAGTAACTTTCGGGCACCGCCTCTTCCACGACAGCATCAGCAGAACCGACGATGGCCGACGTCATGGGAGGGGCACAGGTGACGGCGGCCGTCTCGTCGGCAGTTCCCAGTGCACGTGCCTCGCTCGTCGAACTGTCCCCGATCGGAATCGGGGCCACTACTGCACGCAGTCAAAGCGCACGCCGCCAAGGCGGCGATTGCGAGGGTGCGGCCAATGTGCTTCATTTCCAGCTCCTTGAGCGATTCTGTTACGACACGCTTCGGGATATGCGCATTCCCTCCGAACCCAGACCCGGCGGCGTCAGGGGGTGACGTTGATCGGTGGGGCCGATGCGAACTGCAGTGTGCCCGACATCGTTGCGGTGCCAGTGGCTGCGGCGGGGCAGACGGGTCCGGTGCCGGTGCGTGTGTAGTTCACGGCGCCGGTGTTGCTTGCCACGACGCGCTGGTTGGGGATGTCGAATGGCAGTGGTCCGATAGTACTGACTCCGGTACCTCCAGTCCCCGAGCCTACGACGGTGACCGTGCATGTTGATCCGGGCATCGTCACGACTGCCCGGTTAGTAGGGATGATAAGCAATCCCCGTGCAGAGCCTGCGGGCATGGCATCTCCGGAGACGTTGAGTTGCCACGAGCCGGAGGTCGAGACCACAACGGGTAGGCCGTTAGCCTTGCACCCGGTCAGGCTGAGGGTGCCGATGTTTACGTTGATCCCGCCCGTGCCGGTGGTGGAGTTACCCGGCGCCGCTGGGATGGTTCCGGATCCCGTCGTGCTGGAGCAGGTAAGCGTGATCGTGCCAGTCTTGATACTGAGATTGCTGCTCGAGGCAGTCACGGCTTGTCCCGCGGGAGTGACGACGGTCGAAGCCGAAGCGGTATGAGCGCGACACATCCTCAAGACCGACAGTCACGACATTCGTCTCACGGCGACTCGCCCCTCCATCACGACTCCTTTGACGAATGAGCACGTGCAGAATTTGTCGCTCCGGTTCCAGAATTCCGAGAAGCGGCTGGCTGCGATCAGACTCGGTTACCTACCTTGTTCACGTGATATATCTGTTCAACGCCCTTGGTGATCGGCAGGCATGGCTCAACAGCAGGCAGCGCCGCGTGTGGTTGGAGATGAACGATCAGATCGCCGAAGAAATCTTCCACTTAGCGTCTATTCGGAATCGAAGCCTGGTTCGATGCACCACTACGCCCTGATTTTCGTCTTGCCCCGGTTCCGAGATGACGACAGACAGCGGCGATCTCTAACACCGATGTGTAGCACCTTCGACTGACGCATTCGAGAGTTTTGTGCGGTCTCCCAGGTTCCGGCGATGAACAGATTGAAAGTCCGCGGTCAACCGATCGCCTGGGCCGACGCGAGGCCAGGCGATGAACCGATGGAAGCTGCGATGACTGGTGCCGTCATCAGCATGCAGGCCTGGCCGTAGATGGTCGAACGTAGGAACGGCCTTTCCGACATGCGTGGGTTGTCGCCGACCGATCTGAAGTACATGCGGAAGATGGCGAGCGTCTGGGGCGCGATGCAATCGGCCAACAAGCTGTTGGCCAATTGCCTGGGGGCATGTGTCGGTATTGCTCGACAAACTGGATAAACGGTCCGACCGCGACTGGTATGCATCAACGGCTACTGAACACGGGTGCTCGCGCAATGTGATGCAAAATCAGATCAACAGCGGTTTACGTCGCAGGATCGGTGCGGCACTGTCGAATTTCCAGGACCATCTTCCTGCCGGGGATTCCAATCTCGCTCAACAGTTGGTGCGAGACCCGTACGTCTTCGATTTCCTCGATATCACCGAACGTGTCGCTGAACGAGAGCTGGAGTCCGCGAACGGAATTCCTCGTCTTGTCCGGCGCACCGAGAGCCAGGACGGTTCTATGTCCAGTCGATATGGACGGATTCGATGGAGTCGAAGTGAAATCCGAAAGTGTCGCCGTACTGGTCGAAGCCCTTGTTCTCGGGGTAATCCATTGTGGCGTGACGTTCGAGGATGGCAACCACCCGGGCATGATCGTCGTTGGCCAAAGCCATGGCGAGTTCTCGTGTTTCGTCGAGACTGAAGGGGCTGTCGGAGTTCGCGAAGTCGAGGGTACGCACTCGGTAGTCGTAGCCTTCTTCGGAACCGTTGCGGACGGACACTCCCCCGCGGACTCGGATGGTGGCCTTTTTGGGTTGTCCGTCGGGTCGTAGGACGCCGGCGCGGTCCATGATGTCGCGAGCTTTGACGTTTTTGAGTTTCTTTTTCGCATCGGCGCGCAGCTCGTTCGTTTCGCCGGAACGGTAGCGAGAGACCGCTGATCGTGAACGGCCGATTTTCTTTGCGACAGCGTCGATTCCACCGAGGCGTTCGATGGCGGCTCGCCGTTGTGCACGTTCGGTGACGTCAGGGTGCGGGATTCGTCCTTGCTGCGCCCAGCGGCGCAGAGTTCGGTCAGAGGGGGGCTTTCTCCCGGCGTCGACAGCTGCTTGCCGTAGGCCTTCTTTACCGATTTCGGTACGGATCTGGCGTACGGAGACTTTGCTGGTGAGTCCGGCTAATCCCCCACTTTTGACCGATTTCGATTTTTCGACACCGCTGGTTGCTGCTGTCGAGACGGATACGTTGAGTCCGTCCAAGCCGACGGTCTTTTGTGCGGGTTTGGTAGATCGCGGTTTCGGAAGATGTAGGGCCACTATATTTTTCCTTCATCTTCGTCGGTGAATGCAGCTTTGAGTGCGAGGTTGATCTCGTGGGTGTCGCGGGCGTCGGTCAGCATGACGGTTATGTTTTCGGTGAGCGGGGCGCTCTTTTCCAGAGTCATTTTCCCGAGTGCGTCACTCTCGTCTGCGATGTCGATGCCCGGGGGCAGGGGGTAGACCCAGGAGTCGGTGACGGTGCGCAGTGGCCAACGCCCGGTTTCGCGTGCGATGCGCATCGCGACGCGGCGGCCTCGCCAGCGGCAGTGTGCGATGATCGCTGCTCGCCAGAGCGGTTGGTGATGGTGTTGCATTTGTTTGGCGGTCCACATGTCGGGGTTGACCATTCGGCCGATGTAACCCTTGTAGCAGGCGCCGATGAACCGTTTCATTGCTGTGTCGCCTGTGTCGACGGCAACTTTGCGGGCCTCTCTCAAGAATTTCGCCCACTTGTCGAGGGCTCGACCCTGTTCGGGGTAGACCCACGCTTCTGCGATGTCGAGGTCGTCGAGTTCTGCGCCGATTCCGCCATCGGCGATGGACGTTTGAAGTGCATCGAGGCTGACGGTGGTGATCCAGGTCTGCACAGGTTGGTCGGCGAGCATGTGTGGGTGAGGCAACGGTAGAGCGGGTGGGAGCGCCAGCATGTCACCCGGTGGGAGGGTTACACGCCAGAGTCCGAACGGGGTTTTCGATTGCCGCGCAGCGTCGAGCGCGTTCTCGCCGCGAAGGTGTCGAGGTTTTCCGTAGCCGAATTCGAGCATGCCAGCGGAAGCGAGGTACGCAGCTCGTTGGTCTATCGATACCAGTTGTGTTGCGTCGGAAAGTTCTTCGAGGTCCGGGATGCGGGTCCATCCGAGGGCAGGTTCGAGATCTCCGCGGGGTTCGCCGTCCAGCGGTGGGACCGGTCCACCGACAGTGACGACGATTCCTTTACCGCTGCGGGTGCGGTCGCGTTTGATCTTGTCGACGATGGCGGCGCCGGTGCGTGCGGGGGTGGGGCCGGGGAGCACGCCGAGGTGTTGTGCGCACCAGGCGAGTCGGCGTCCCAGTTCCTGCGCAGCGGGGAGGTCGTCGTCGGGGAGGTAGGTTCCGGCGGTGGGTGATCCGAGGATCCCCATGTCCCCCACGCGATTGCCCCATCCGAAGTCTTTGTTCCAGTAGGTCCACACGTAGGGTTCGATGAAAATGTCGACCATGGATGTGAAGTTCCCGGTGGTGCGGGAGAGGTGAACGACGTGGCCGGGTTCTCCGCGGAGTTCCCATCCTGCGGTCAGCATCGGGGTCAGCGTGGCGTGGAGGATCGCGGTGAGTTCTTCGGCAGCGCGGGTGCGGAGGATTTCCATGTCGTCGACATCGTCTTCGCTGCCTGGGTCGATGATCCATCCGAGAACTTCGCAGGCTTCGATTCCGACTATCCAGATCTGTGCCGGTGCGCCCAGCGGGGTGAGCGTTGCCCATCTGATGAGTTTGTCGAGTTTTTCGATGGAATCAACTGGGCCGGTGAGTGTGTGGCCAGATGGTGTGTAGGTGCCGGCTGCTGTGACAATGACGGCGTGGCCGTCTGCTGCCTCGCTGGCGGGAGGAAGGGCGGCCGGTTCAGTTGCGCCGAGTTCTGACGCCTGGGTGGGTTCCGTTTCCATTTCGTTGGAGCGCTCATCCGGAGGGGCGACGATGTCGTCGATCCGGGGGTGCTCCGCAACCCCGGAATCCGTTTCGAGACAAGCGGTGTCGTCAACGTCGAACAGAGAAGGCTGATCGGGTTCGGGAACTTCGTCCGAACGAGTAGCGGATTCTGGTGGCTCGAGCTCGAATAGCGTGAACTGCTCCCCTTTCTTCAGCGCCATGTTTCATCCTTTCCGTTCACTGTCGTCATCATTCGAGATCGAAGGCGGCGCGCACGGCTATGGACAGTGATTCCTCTTGCGCTGGAAGAAGATATCCGATGATGTTGCCGAGTGCACTGACGGGAATGGTCGTGATGTGGTCGCAACTGACCACCGCGTCGGCGGATAGTCCGTTAGCGGCGCTGACGGACACCTCAGTGGACAGTCCTCGGATCTCGCCGGTGATGGGCGCTACCGTGACGGTCCCGAGGTGTGGACGGACCATCTCTCGGGTGAGTACGAGGACCGGCCGAACTGTGTCGAGGTTGGCTTCATGAATTGGTCGCATCAGGTCGAGCCTGTTGGCTGTCGATTCACGGCGTGGTGAGCGAGGGGGATCAGATCATGTTCGGATGTTGCGGCCGAGAGGATCTCCGCGTCTCGTGCAGCTATCTGACGGCGACGCTCCCGTTCGAGAGCGCGCAACACCAGTGAGGCTCGCGAGGCGGCGCGATGTTCCCTGACTTCGTCGTCGAGAAATTCCACGATCTCGTCCGGTAGTCGTACCGCGATCTGCGTGCTCATATGCTAATGGTACCGAAGTGGGATTCGTTTTGGTACCACCATCGCGTGCGAGTTCTGGAACCGATCATTTCAACGGGAGGCAAGGGCCGATGAAGTACTCAGCGGCCCCGACGCGGCACACCTTGCCACGCACACGGTTTCCGCTGTCTTCATCGGTCGATCTCTATCTGGTGTTCTTCAGTCTCAGTGACGGTCCCATCGCTGGTGACGTCTCCACGTCGGTACGGCTCGGATCGCTGAAATATTCGCTATGAGAAAAGCACTTCGGGGATTCGGCTCTCGATGTCAGGCACTTTTCACTCCTCTCGACGACGCAACTGCCTCGCTACCGTCGAGGAATTAGCAGTACACCGTGCACACGGTTGGCGACGTCACCGCGAGGAGTCCAGTTCCTCTCCCCTACTCACGACCTCCCCAGCGCGCGGACTACGCATCTGAAATCAAATACGCGTTCACTAAGTCGTCGATGCGTGAAGTGAAATCTCCAGGGTCGCCCAGCACCTGTATGACTTGAACTGCGCCGATAAATCCCGCGCACAGATTCGCGGCCAGGCGCTCGGCGGCAGAGGCGGGAAGCTGTCCGTCTGCGATCGCAGTATCGACGAATCGGCTGACGAGTTCCACCCACTCACGGAACGCGGGTGGGGCGGTATCGAGACCTGCTTCTGTGGTGAGCCTGAGGCCGGCCCGGGCCAGGGCATCGTCGGCTATAAGCGCCGCTGAACCGTTGAAGAATGCAGCCAACTTCTCGATCGCTGGTATTGCTGATTTGTCGGTTGATTGTCGGATTCCGTCGAGAGCGGTCAACCAGTGGTTGATGAGTTCTCGCGCGATCGTTTCCTTGGAGTCGAAGTGGAAGTACACGGCTCCTTTCGTGGAGGCAGCCTCCGCAACGATGTCGTTCATGGAGGTGGCGTACCCATCGATCGAGAAGGAGCGTGCAGCTGCCTTGAGGATCTTTGCCTTCGTCTCGTGCGCTCGCTGTTGTCGGGGTCGCTGGTGCGGTTCGGGCGGAACGATCACGCGGTGTCGGTCGTCTGGGTCGGTCAATGCGGGTTCCTTACCTGCAGTCTGTGGGGACTCTGCTGTCGTCAACCCTTCCATGATGATGCAATTCCTGGCGCTCGGAGACCTTGGCGTTGGCGGGTTGCGGCGCTACTCACGTTGTAGTGACGAGTTGGTCGGTGAACTGGGTGTCGGAGGCTCGCATGTCGATGAGCGGCGGGTTGTCGAAGCCAGCTACTCGGGCCGCGGTATCGAACTTTTCGTATCGGCGCCACGAGGTCGATGTTGCAACAGGAGGGTTGGACGTCTGGGCGATCACCTCCCAGGTGAGAGTCGGGTCTGCAAGCTTGCGTCGTGCGGTGTCCTTGACAGCGTCGGGCAGGTCCGATGTGGCAATGAACCATTCGAGTTCGGCGTGCGCCACCGCCTCTACGTTTGGCGGCTCCGGGTCCACTGAGGACTCCGTTTGTTTGGAGGGGCTCGGATACGGAGCGGTTTCCGGCGCGTCATGCGTTTCTACGTCGCCTAAAGAGTGCTGGACGCCTTCACCTGTTTCGTTTCGCATCACGACGCTTTGCGTCACAACCGCACCCACACCTGCAGCAGCATTGTCGATCTCGATCTTGTAGTCGGAATATGCAATACCCGTTGCTTTGATCAGGATTCCCAGACCGTGCGTGAAGGCGAGTACGAGCACCGGCGGAATGACCGCGATCATGGCAGCAACGGCCGGGTCGAGAGGCGTGTAGCCGATACTCTGACCTGCCGCAACGGCCTGTTGCGCAACTGTTGCCGAGTGGAACGCATGGTAGGCGTTCCCGAGGATGCTGATCGCGACCACCGCAACAGCAACAGCAACGTAGAAGTACTTGTCGCGTCGATGCATCTTCAGTTTGCTCAGAATGACTATGGCGACGGTGGATCCGAAGATTGCACTGTCAACGATGACGGGAAAGATCCATGCGAGGTTTTCGGGGATGGTTCCTTGGCGCGCGAGGTCCCGTTGGACCGCGAAGGAGAGGACAAAAGCGCCTGCGGTGATCCCGATTGCGATGAAAATCGCGATGAGAAGTGCGGCGATCAGTGCTCCAAGCTGGATCCGCGCTGCGCGCAGACTAAAATCACCCATGATCGGGTTTTCCTTCCTACAAGGGGTGTTCTCGGTCTGGAGTCCCGCTGGTTGCCGCCGGCGGGACTCCTCCTGGTTTCGGAAGACTTCTTCTGGTTGTACTCCTGCGTCTCGTCCGTTTTGCGTGCGACGAGGGTTGACAGCGATTTCTAGCGGACGCATCCGAGAGTCGACTGATGCTTTTTGCGTCGCACTCAAAGCACGTCAGTGATGTCGTTCCAGCTGCGTGCCTGTTGATCTCAGAGGGACGTGGGGTGGTCTGCAATTTTGCGTGAGAATTGCGTGACTGCAACGGATTGTTCACGCAATTTGCTCCAGGCTTGCGCTGCCAAGGCTTCCAAGTTCTACAGAACGGACAGTCAGCAGATGAGAGGGACATGGCATTACGCGCGCACAGCAAGGACTTCCCGCCCCGGCGGTTCACCTCCCGCCCGCACCCGACAGCCGTTCTCAATATCGAGGTCCTTGGAACTGTCCCCCACACATGCCTACTCAGCTGTCGTGCCAGGCGCCTCTAATTAGGTCTTCCAGCCGAAACACACGATGCCCTCGCCCGGGGCCGAACTCCACAATCAAGAATCAAGACAACTCATCATGCGTGCACGCAGTGCACGCCATGCACGCGGGCCTCTTATAGTCCTCTGGCCTTCAAGTATTCGTCCAGCGCGGCCTCGGTCATCGATGCCTCGCTGATTTCGCGATCGCCAGTCTCGTACCGCAATTTGTCGACGCCACGCCGGAGGCGATCCTTCGTCGAAGGTTTGATGCGCGTGTTGTGGGTCATCGACAGCTTCTCCTCCTCCTCTTTGCGGGCACTGAGATCCGCTGAAGGCGATGGTGGCGTAGCTGCAGGTGCCGCAGGGGTCGCGTCTCCCCTGGGCGGACGTTCCGGGATGAGTTCAGCCGGATGTGTCTTACGAATTGCAGGTTCCCGCTTCACGCTCATGCCGGGGCTCCGATCACGATGGGCAACTCAGCGAGCAAGTCACTGTAGGCAAGTTGCAGCGTCAATGCTTTCCCACCCTTGAACTGGTGAATCGGAGTGCGATTCGAGTGCGCGTCCTGGCGGGCCGCGAGTTCCGGGATCGATGTCTTGGCGACGAGTGAGCCGTAGGTCTCCCGTAGCTCGCTCTCTCTGAACTCATGTTCGCCGGTAGACCGTTTACGACTGATCACGATCTTGTCGAATTCCAGCTTCGGATTCGCCCGTTTACGAACGGTGTCGATTGTCTCTTCGAGCTTCTGAACGCCACCGACACTGTCGATTGTGGGTTCAGTGATTGCGACAACGCCATCTGCTGCAATAAGAACCGCAAACAGCACCTTGCCCATATTGGGAGGGCAGTCGAAAAGCACAGCGTCATAAGGAGAAAGGTCGAGCCCTTCGAACGCAACGTCTAGGCGAAACACCAGGTCATTCGACCCATCCGACTCGATTTTGCCGAGCTCTTCGTCTGCGGGAATGAGGTCGACGCCATCCCATGGGGTGGCAATGATCGCCTCGGCTGCAATGCCTTCCCTGGTCTGGTTCATGAGGTGGTAGGCCGTCATCATGCCCTCTTCGAGAGTGACGCCGAGGCCGCCGGTCGTATTGCCCTGTTGATCCATGTCGACGACAAGTACTTTTCCGCCGAGCGCGGTGATGGCGCTGGCAAGCCCGAGAGTGGAGGCCGTCTTGCCTACGCCACCCTTCTGGTTGCCGAGTGCGATTTTGCGTGGCTGCATTGCGGACCTTTCATCGAGGGCGTTGACATTTGCGAGGCGTGCATTGCGTGTAAACCACGCGCTGCATGCAATATGTGCATTGCTTGCTGTGTGCGCAATCCACGCTGTACGTGGGCTGCATGCAGACTGTGCGTGAAGGGCAATCCAAGCACTGCATGCATTGCACGCTAAGCCTGCTCCACTCGCTAAACACGCACACTGTGCATTACGTGCGCGCGTAGCATAACACGCATGTCATGCGTGACATACAAGCCTCGCACTCTGCGCGTGTCATGCACGAATTGCGTCAAGTGCAACCCTTGCGTTCAACGCGTGCAATGCTCATCACGCGTTCACCGCAACCCATGCACGTCATGCGCGACACGCTATCCATGCCTCGTTAGCAAGCCCCGCATGCTTTGCACACAATGCGTACCTCGCTAGCCAAGCACTGATCACATACAACGCATGGCGTGCACTGCACGCATCGCTAGCGGTGCTACCTCCGCACGCACGCGCTGCTCTGCATGCAAACCCTACAACGCTCGCAGCGCACGCAGAGCACGCATGACGCGGTTTGCAAGGATCGCACGCATGCCATGCGCTGCTAGCAGGACATGCCTTGCATGCACCGCACGCCTTTCACTTCTGCATGCAATGCATGCCGTGCATACAGACCACGCATTGCGTGGACGCGCAAAATAGCAGGTCAATGCACTCATTGCCATCGAACGAATCGAAAAACATCTGCCGTGAGTGTCACACACCGTTGCAAAAGGTCGACCGACCAAGAGCAGCTTGGCTGCCATGATCACCCGATAGCGAGGCGTTCCAGACACGAATCGAAACGTGTCACAGTCCGCCTCGATCAGATTGTCAAGGAAGTCGAAGGGACGCTATTGGGCAGCCAACTGACTAAAGGCGAAAATATAGGGTTCAGCAATCTCCGCTGTGCGCACAGAACAAATTGCTCAACCGTCGCGAGCGGTCCTGCCCAGCCATCCGCCAATGCACCGCCCTTGCGGGGATAGAAGGAACGCGCCAACCTTGCGGGGATAGAAGGAACGCGCCAACCATGCGAGGCGGGCAAGACAGCCTGCCACTTCAGAAACTTTCTGATGTTCACACCGGGGGCACTTCAATAGAACCCTGTACCCCTTTGAAGGCCAGAACATATTTCATTCCATCGGGGTCCGAACATCCAGGGCAGAAGGAAGGACTCACGTGAACCGCACGGATGGTGAAAAAAACTGGGACATGCGTGGGACGAACAACCGCACGGATCGAGGGGAGGGGTTCCAATTCTATTGAGAGATACAGCCGACTGACTGCCAGTCGGGGTGCTCATCTAACTCACGAACAACATTGCGGAATCATCTCAGGACACAGCGGGGGCCCGCGGTGAAACGAAAATTCTGCGCGAAAGGTCGGTCGCGGTGTGAACCCGGACGTGTAAGGGAAGGGCCGTGCGGAGATCCGAATCAGTCGAAGTTCGGCCGCGACGGAATGACCGAAGCGAGTCCGAGCAGGCACTAACTTTACGTCACAGTGACGCAATTAGGCTTGGGGACGGGGTGGGAAGAATCAGTTCCGTCAGGCTTGATTTCGCCGCTTTGCGAGCAGAACTTTCGGGTGGGTGGGCACATTTCGAATACAGCGACGCATGAATCGCAACGCCGAAACACACGCACTTCTCGACCGAGTGGGGGAGGGGATGGAGACAGCTTCCCGTCTACAAGTATCCCGTGCACGATGCCGGCGCTGCCGTGCCGACGGCTACGAACGACGCAAGGTGGCCCACCGTTTCACCCAACAGCGCTGCCATACATGCATTGCATGCCTTGCAACGCACGCATTGCATGTATGGCATGCGCGACCAGGATGCCTCGCAAAGCATGCGTCACACGCAGTGATCGCACCATGCCTCTCTGCACAAAAAGCCGTTTACCTGCGCAAATAAAGATGCTCAGTCAGGTACATGTCTCGGAGAGATAGACCGATAGACGATCCGAATACCTACGGGCGCGTCTGCATTGGAGGAAACGGCAGTCGGTTCAACCCCTCTCGGATGTTGAACCCGTACCAGCGCGGCGTTCTTCAAGCGCAGAGAAGCGGACCGCCAGCCCGCCATTGACTGGCTCGGGCGGGGCCAGTTCTCCGAAAATGGCTGTGGAGCTCCGCGTATTAGATCAAAATGTTGTCCTCCGGGTTCTTTGTGTCCCGATCAACGTCGCCATGAGTATTTACACCTGTGGCGATCAGGGTGATGTGCCACGGATCGCCACACTTCTCGGCAACGCTTGTCGATCATCGTGAGGCGTGTTTTTCGGACGTGTATTGCTTGGCCGGATTGGGGCCAGTAAAGCCTCAATGCTGCTGCTTGCATGTCAGGTGTGCCCGAATGCTGGCTAGGATCTTGGCGCGGTGCTCCGGGTTCGCTGCCATTTTCGTACGTTGAACATGTGAGCTTTCAAGTAATTCTTGTTCCCTCTTTCGCGCCAGGTCGGCCGATTTACGCTGTTCACTGGGCGATTCTCCGGTCCAGTCGATCCCATCGAGCCTGCGTCTGAGGTATGCCAACGGTGAGATCAGGCTTGATCTTGTTGGCCAGATCCACCCCCGGTCTGCTGTGTCTCGGGAAAGTGTCTGTGCGATGTCACGTCCTGTCCATCGCGTCGTATCGATCTTGACATCGCGGAGAAGATCACAGATCGCCCCGATATGTCCGGTCGGTCTGAGAGCCGGCGCATGGTTGACGAGTTCGGCTGCAGTCCTCTGAAGTGCCAGAGGCCGCGGTGTGATCCGAGAAATGCTTCGTTTTTTTGTTGTGAGCTGGGCTCGCGCGTGCGCGCGTTGGTGAGTTCTTCCTAACGGAAGAACTTCAAAAGATAAAAAACCAACACTAGATAGGGTGTCAGTTCCTATCGGCCCTGGTCGACTGCTGTGGGGCTGATAGACGCGATTGACGTCGGGCCTCAGAGAGTTGCGAGCTCTGTGGCGGGTTGCTCTTTCAGAGGCCCGAGACGGTCGCGTCTTGGCGAGTTTGCGCTGAGGTGTCGTTGCCACGATTGTTCGAGGGGATGACAGTGACCATGTCGATGCTGCGCGGTGCTGTTGACCCCCGTGATGGGCTTCAGCAGCCAGAAATTCCAGGGTTTTGAGGTTCCGTCCCCGGACGTGTTCGATGCCCATTCCCAGAGCGATGAGCACTCGCCTGGCGCGGTTGACAGAGGATTCGCTGACTTTGGCGCGGGCAGCGATCGTCGATTTCGCTGCGGAGACCCCGCGGCCGGTGTGGGATTCGGCGAAATGTGCGTGAGCTTGTGCCACTGCGTAAGCCTTGTCGGGCTTGATCAGGTTGCGCGCGCACAGCGCCTTACCGGCCGGGCTGGTGGTGTGATGCCGGAATTGGCGGAGCCATTCCCTGCGTGATGTCCACACTGGAACGCGTGCTTGTTCCGTTGGTTCGACAGGTAGGGACCAAGACCGTCCTCGCTGGTCAGTGGACTCGTTGAGTTGCCGTGTAGCGGATTCGAGGCGCGCGATACGTGAGAGAGCATCGTCGACTGCCGCTTGCCATTCGTCGACTTCTGTCGATTGAGGGACCGTGGATTGGGTGCCGATGCGCGACACGCCGAAGGTTGGTGATATGGAATGAGTTGGGCTGTATTCAGGGTATGCGCTACCCTGAGACGTACCTGCCATAGGTAAGTCCCTTCCAGGGGATGCAGTACGAGCAGAGAAAGCGCTAACTTTCGAAGCTCACCTCTCGAGAATGTTCGAGAACAGATGTCGGAGAACCTGCCAGTTCTCAGTCGACGTCAAGGACCTGCCAGTCCTTATTTCGCCGCGATGCGGTCCGCTCCCAATCACCCCCTTCGGGGGCCTTTGTGCTTTTCAAGAGGTCTGCGCTGTTTAGTTAGGTATCGGGGCACTTCGTTCGTTGTCGGCTAGGGGCGGCCTCCCTGTCTGCGGATCCGCTGTACGCGCGTTACGGCCGCGGTTGTTCGGGAGGTCTGTTCAATCCGGCGGCCGCACATCGGTACCGCCATGGGTACGGTGCTGGCTTGCTCGGATGGGACATTCGGGACGCAGAAGTGTGATCCGGTCGCCATGAAAGCTGAAATGTGATCTGGACGTGCCAAAAATGACACCGTGAACACGTCCGCGAGTATGGCGGAATTGCGTTTCTGCGATATCATCGAGTAAGCACCGCCTCTTCCTTTCGAGGTAGTGGTGGTCACCGCCTCTTCCTTCACTGGGTTAGTGGTGGTCAGGGAGCTGGGAAGCTCTCACAACCGCATAAACGGACAGCCCCCGATGCCGCCAAGCCCTGGGGGTTGTTCGCTGTCTAGGGATAGTTCATGCGCCGACCGCAAGTTGCTCGATGCGACGCAGTGATCCAGCTGCCTCGACCTCGAGAAGTCTCAGCTGGTCCGGATGCAGTTTGTCGATGATGTAGTCCGGGATGTCCAGTCCGTGGGTGATGGCCAATATGAGCACGGAGTAATCCCCAGCAGGGATTCCGAGTTCGGCGGCCCGATCCTCGTACACCTTGTGCTGCTTGAGGGGAGCACGAGTCGCGATGTGTCCGCGAGGTCCCTTGTTGTGCTGTGCCATGAGGAAAGACTAGAACCAATCTGTAACTGATACGGGTAGGCGCGCTTGTTCGGTGTGTCGCGTGTGGTTGATGTTGCCATGGAGTTCTGAGGGATTTTGCGGCGGCCCGCCTCACAGCCCGCCGCCGGCCCGACCAGGGAGGGGCTTGACGGACCACCTCTGCGGCTTCGCTGAAGGTGGAGTTTGGGTGCGTTGGCGGTCGGCGGTTCGATGATGGGTCTAGCGTCGGAATCGGGTTGGATTCTTCGGGAGCGGATGGAGATGCTTGGCTCTCATGCTGTCAGACGCCGGGGAGGTTCATGTGCGACTGAACGCGGGGGAGGGGTTATGTAACCCGCGTGTTGGACGGCGCTTCCGCAGGCTGCTGCCGTGTGTCGTGGAGATGGATGGAGACGGGGGTCTGTGGACAGTCGATGGTGCGTCTGCGAGCTCGATGGCTCGGGTCACGTGTCGAGAGGAGCACCTGAAAGATCCGGAAAGGCACCTTAACCTGTCAGCTGCCGAACGTAGGTTTCCAGCGGGGAGGGTTTGTGCCTTCGTGTTCGCCTGCGAATCGTGAGGGACTTCGGTTGGGGGAGGTCGATCCGCGTATATTGTCACGCGGAATGCTCTTTATCGCAGTTGCGCAGAGGATTTCGTTCACCGGATTCGAACATTAGAGTCGTGCGTCGTTCGACTTCCGTGAGTACATTGCTCGGATCGACGTATTGACGGTGCGCTGTTCGCGCACTCGAAGGAATGCTTCGCATTCCGTCAACATTCGTTTCTCAGGACTCAAAGGTTCCACAACGCCAACAGTTCGGCCCGAAGACTGAGCGAGCGAACGTAGTGGTTGGACCGCAGTTGTGCGCTGGGGTGCCCGACATCGACGAGATACCTCTCGGTGTCTGCCACAGGAAGCGGTAGCAGCTCGTTGCGAACGCGGAGAAAGAACTGAAATTGACTGGGGGAATCCGGTATTCGATCCTGGTTGGATATCGCGACAGCGGGTGGCAATAACAATTCGTTGTCCGTGGAGACGCGGATGACGACGTCCCCACGTGCCATGCTGCTTGGTTTTCCGAGTCTGAGTGTTTCGAGTCGATATCTCACGCTCGGATCGACCGAAAGATGCTTCGTTGAAGTCTGTTTCACAGGTGCGATGCGCACGGAGGGACGGGTTTCGTGATCGCTGACTTGCCTGATAAATACTCGGTTGGTCGGAGTAAGAGGAAAGTCGTTGTCAAGGTTCTGCATTCGGCCAGTGATGCCGGGTATGGGTACGGCACGCCCGATCGCCCATTCGCGCGCGGCGTTGTCGATGAATATTTGGTCTACAGCAGTGGTTTCGTCGATATTGTTGATGAACGCGCGACTGTCGGCAACCACTTGGGGGTCATCGGAAATGACGACCGCTTCATGGGTGAATGTGGAGTTTTCGGAAGCATTCGGCGAGCCGATTACAGCTCGTTGGTTCGTCACGATGACCTTGGCGTGCAGTGTTGACGACGACAGGATGCGAACGCCCTTGCTGAGGTAGTGCGCAAGAACGGCAGGTGAAGTGGCGTGGGCGCGGATCGCCGCGGTAGAAGCATTGACGATCAGAAGGTCTCCACTGCGAAGTGGAAGTAGTTCGGGCGCAAGGTGTCCGAGATAGGGGACAGCGGCATAGCGTGGGCCTCGCGTGCGGATCGCGCGAGTGATGTGTGGCCACGGGTTCGGTCCGTGGAAGCTGGTCCCCATAGCTTAGAACGGTAGCGCGAATCGGGCCCGATTTCTGGCGCCTGCGTGAAAGCTGCCGTTGTTCTGCGTCGTCTCCGGAGCAAAAGAAACTTCCGGATATCTGTGATCTGTCGTGGAGGTCGAAGAATGTTGTAGCGATCAACCCTGCCGGGTCAGACGGCGTTATACCCCAGTGCGACTGCAGCGCTGTCGATTCGGCGTGCGATTTCGATACGGGACGGTGGCAGTGATGGCGCCGGACGGGTGGGAAGGGTCTGCTGCTTGTTCGAGCAGCGCCCCGCACAGTGAACCGGGAAATTTACCGCGGTACGCGATCCCGCGGGGGTGAGGGCGGGCGTGGTGGATCGTGCGGGGCCATGCCTGGAGGGGCGTGTAGGCCTGAGATCGTAGGCGCTCGCCGTGTGGATATCGGGTGACTGATGTAGTGTCGCTGGCGGGCCGAGTTGATTCGTGATCAGTGCTCGAAAAGTGAACGCGCAGAAAATCTCTCGTCATTCTAGTGTAGGTCGGGCGGCGTGGTCTTCATGAACTGATGGACCCGTGCCTCGTGACGGGGAAGCCGGGCGTGTTGGGCTGCAGTGGAGGTTCGTCTACTACTCTTTGGCAGCCTCTTGTCGCGAGTTCAGGTGAGGTGGCGGCTGGGATGCGTCAGCGTGGCTTCGGCGCCCCATCAGATAACAGGCGGTAGGGCCGGCGTGATGGTTGTGAGCGCAACGTAGGATATTGCACTCACTGGAGACGTTGTGGGGAAGAAGATTCCGTTGAGAGAGATCCATGAGGTTGCGACGGCACCGGCGATCAGTGCTGCGATTGTCACGGTGGTGGCTGCGCGCTCGCGGAAGAGGAGCATCACGGCCCCGACGCTGGGCTTTCGGGCGGGGTCAGCGCGGATAACCTCTGGCTACGGTGCGTGCAAGGATACCGAGCGTGGCTTTGAGAGATCCTTCGGCGATGACGGGAAAGATTCCTGCTTGCCGCCAGGTGGGGCCGATATCAGACCAGTCGTAGTACGAGGTCACGAGGGAACTGTGGCCGTCGTCGGCCGGCTCGATCCGATATCCGTAGACGTGCCCGATCGGAGGCCGGACAGTTCCGAGGATGGTCCATGCTATTTCGCGTTGGGGAACAAAAGTTTTGATCGTCACTGTGACGTCGTACTGTCCCATGGGTAGGTCGCCCAGAGCTTCGCGATCCATGTGGACGACGAATTCGTCGCCGGTCGCGGTCACGAGTTCGCCATCTGCGCCCATCAGCATTCCGGATCCGTCGATGGCGACGTGCCCCTGAGGGTCGCAGAGGACCGCGAAGATCGATGCGGGGTCGGCACGGATGGTGCGCTGTACTTCGATCCGTTCGCTAGTCATGTGGCGAATGCTGCCATACCGCCGATCGGTCGGCGAGGTTTCTCTCGTTCGGTGGGCGCATACATCGGCTTCGGTCGGCGAGGCGGGGTGAGGCGCGGACATGTCGGATGCTGCCGTTCACGCGCCGGACGGTTGAGTGATCCTGAGCAGGGTAGGTGATCGTCCTGGAGTCTTCGCGAATGCTCGTGGAGAGCGTGGGTAATCGACCGTGTGGATACTGGGTGGCTGTTGTAGTGCCGCTGGCGGATCGAGTCGACTCGTGAGAGGTGCTCGACAAACGAACGTGCAGAGAGTTTCGCGATAATTTAGTGGCGGGGACAGTTCCATTCGCCGAAGAACCTGGCCATGGCACTGGGCGGTGAGGTGGGGGAGCTGTGTCGAAATCGAACCACTGTTCGTCGAGCCTCGTTTGCCTCTGAACTCTGCACCCGTGGACAACGGAACGCAACGAAAATGAGGATCTCACTTGTGCGCGGTACTGATAGACGTCGTTGTCGAGCATTTTCCGTGGAACTTAAGTGCTAACGCACCCCTTGTTGAGATGCCGAAACTACAACTTAAGTCGGAACAATTGAGATAAATCACGAAAACTGGCACGAGTTCTAAAACACTGTCTACGGTTACTTCCACATCGTGATCGCTCGGCCCTAGATCCCGTCCTTCGGGTGACGGAAATTCTTACCGGCGACATGCGACTGTCCGTTGCGAAGGAGTGGGAAATGTTAGTTCCGTTCTTGCAGGCGATTCTGAATTTCGCCTACGGGTCAATCGATGCCGGTGGGGTCGTCATCGACGGGCTCACTGGAATCTCGAGCGAATAGGAGGATGCGAGATGAATTCATCTGATCTGGGTTCGGTTTCGGCACTCTTGCCCATGATGCTGACTGCTTTCAAGTCCATCATCACGATGCCTGTCGCGCTCTCTGTGGACTTCGGTCTCGACGTCCCGTTCAATCCGTTCAAATAGTTTAGGAGGGTGAAAATGGGTTCCTTGGAAGATGTTTTCGGTCTTTTCACCGGGTCACTGTCAGCGATCCACGTCAGCTTCTTCGAGATGCTGACTGCATTGTCGAGTGACGGATGGGTGAAGGAATGACCTTCCGATCCGACTACTCGCGGCTTAAGGAGGTGAGTATCTAATGCTTTTTTCCTTCTTGAGTAATGCTCTGGGTTCGCTTCGAGATGTCAGCGGCTTGGCGGTGATGGGAAGCATGATGATTCCCTCGTTCAGCGCGGAATAACCTGATATGCGGGTCGACTCGTCGATATGTGACGAGCCGACCCGCATTTTCTGTTGTGATGAAGATTCGGAGCGGCCGAAGACCGTCGATGCTCGAAGCTGTCGGCGGATCGACGAGCAGCATGTAGATCTCACGGGCAGTGTGATGTTTGAGGCATCGGTGGATCTTCGGCGGCGATTTCCTTTCCACTGGTCGACGTGCGACGTAGGTGCGCTATCGCATGTCGCTACTAGTGTGGATGATCGCGATCCGCCAGAGCGCATTGTTGGCATGACGATCTCCGCCGCGGTTGGCCGGTGGCGAGTGTGCTTTCCTGCGGACGCCTCGATCGGAGAGATCCGCACAGGGCAGCGAACGATGCTTCACTGCGTAGTCTTTCGGGATTGTCGCCTGTGGTGACGAGCAGTGTGGATGCGCTGTTGACGCCGACCGGTGCGGCGAGCAGTGCAGTTGACTCGGCCACGAGATCGGTGAGTTCGCTTCGAAGCCGGGTCATTTCTTCGCCCTGAGTGATCACCCGACGGGGCAGAAACCGTAACGTCGATTTGGCCGCCTCCAGAGGGGCGGTAGGTGCGCCCTATCCGACTCGCACCGTCGAGCAGTGGTGCAACAAGGCTCCGGTTGTCATTGATTCGAACTGATCACGTAGTTCGCGAGGAGCGCTGACGGTGACATTGCGTAGCGAATTAGTTGGTGCCGTAGAGTATCAACGCAATCCAGACAAACTGCTGCGAAGCGGCCAGCTCGTTTCGATTGTCCTGCCGTCTGACTTCGCGAAAGCACTCGCGGTTACAGAAAGTACGGACCTCGCCGTCGCCTCCCAATGGATCGAATCGGTCTTGCCTCGCAAACGGGGTATCTGCCGATTGGGTTGGTTCACTTCGACCACCTCGAAGCCCTGGCTGCGCAGAAGCACGGTCACGGCGACGCCATATGAACCGGTGTCTTCGACTCCGATCCGGGTCACCAAAGCAATCGACGAAAACCAATGCAGCAGAGCCTTGTAACCCGTGACTGTTGTCGCTGCGGTGAAGCGTCCAGCAGTCACCCGAGACGATCGATGACTGCGACGACGTGAAAATCGAGGATGACCCCGGCTCGACGCACGTTGCCGCGGAAAGCCATGAACGGCCAGCAACGACCACCGACAGATCCAAACAAGGACACCGTTCGGTCAGTTGACCTTCGAGTTAGATGCAGCTCGACGCAATCATCAGGTCTAGTGTCGGCATCTTGATCTGTACAAGGGTTCTTATCCATGTCGGAGTGCAGATCGAGCCTCGCTCAAAGGCATCGATTCATGCCACGACCGTATCCGCCGGAGTTCCGACTCCGGACCGCAACCCTTGTCCGAGCTGGCAAACCGATCACCACCACCGCATAAGAACTCGGCATCAGCGCCGCCGCGCTCCACACGTGGGTTCGCCAAGATCAAGTCGACCGGGGCGAACGACCAGGCATCACCAGAACAGAATCTGCGCAGCTGACAAAAGCGGATAAGCGCATCCGACTACTCGAAATCGAAGTCGAAATCCTCCGCACTGCCGCGGCGCTGTTCGGGGAGAACTGCTCGACCCCAGAAGAATTCACCCGATGTTCGACATGCTCGTCGACGCCGGGACCCGTGAAGGGCTGTTGCCGGCTTTTGGTGTCAGCAACCTGGATTATTGCGTCTACAAGATCCAGCCGATGCCATCCGCCACGGATACGCTGGCAGTGGCGGATGGGCGGATCGGAGAACTCCACACAGCCTCGCGACAGCCCTACGGGTCTTGATCTGTGCATGCGGAGCTCACGCGCGGTAGGGACATCGTGGTGAGTGAAAACCTCGTCGGCGAACTCATGAGACTCGGCGTCGCCGGCCTGCCTGGTCCGGCGAAGACCAACGGTTGAAGGGCGTCGCGACGGCGGAGGATCTCGTGCACCAGCAGTTTCACCGTGTCGCGCCAAATGAGTTGTGGGTTAAGGGAATTGCCGAACATCTTACCCGGAAAAAATTGTACTGCGGCGCGGTAGTTGACATGTTCAGCCGGAAGGCCGCTGGCCCCTCGATCGATACCTGCCAAGGCTCGACACTGGTATTGAGTGCCTTGGAATGTGGCGATCAAGAATCGGAAACCGCCTCCCCGGGGGATTGTGCACGCCGATCGCGGTGTCCAGTTCACGTCCTGCGTATTCACTAGTAGAATTCGTTCCGCGGACTTGGCCCCCTCATTCGGCACCACCAGCGACGGGTGGTCACACGGTCCACCTTGGGGACCGCGTCGCCAGAGCGATCAATCCACTGACCTGTCGGGATGAAGTGCTCGTTGTGCAGGAATGAGGTCGAGCCGCTGTTCTGGCGCGGTCCCAGTAGTGCGGGTCGGCACGCGCGAAGGCGACGTATCGCAGGTTCAACGGTTAACCTCCCGGTCGGTCCCCCTGCGGTTGGTAGTCAATTCGTGCCACATCCGAATCTCCGTGTCGCTTGGATTGCTTGTGGCAGAAGAGTATCCGATTTCGGTCATATCGGGCGAAATTCGTAAACTATCGCCCAAAAGTACTAGGGGATGGCCGGGGTGGCCAGGTTGAGTTCGCACGATCCCGTCAATGGTCACGTGGCAACAGGAGCGCGGAGTGAATCGATCTCCCGTGGAGCCAATTCAGTTACGTGTCTGCCAATTCTGTTCGACCGCTCGACCGGTTCTCCGACTTCCAGTGGAGGCGAAGGGCCCTTGTGCTGCGTCTAAAGTATGAACTTTTCGCCTTTCCTTGACTTTGTCGGTAAAGTGAGAAAACTGGTACCTGTTCTAGGGATTCGGGATGCGAGAATTCTCGCCGGCACTGGACGCAGGATGCGATTCTTCTGCATCGCTGCGAAGGCTTACCCCTACATCGATCTTCTACCGCCGACCATGTGTGGACTCACTGAGCTGAAATCTACTCTCGGGCTGTCCTGCAACGGTATTCGAACCTGTCTTGCTCCGGGAAGCGACTCCCGGAATGGCGCTGTACCGAGTTCGTTCTGTCTACGAATAGGGAGGAGGAGTTTTTCTTTGCGATGATGCCGCGATTCGAAATCTGTTGCGACATTTCATCTTGTTGAACGTCAATCGTTTCTCAACGAAAGAAAAGGTTCACAATGACTGTATCTCTCGCTCGGCGTGCCGGAACGACTGCTGCGATCTCTGCGGCAGCATTAGGGTTGGTGTTTGCGGCCACGATGCCGGCGTCGGCCCACAACGTGACGACGAATTACAACAACGCCTGCATGGGTGACCCTAATTCACTCATTGCCGGCAATGTTCACCAGCCGCTTCAGGCTCACTCCATATCGGTTGCGCACTCGTCGTCGACACCGGGCACCTACACGATTCAGCCAGGCTCGCAAACTGTTCCGACCAGTGGTGGCGGTGCCACCGTCATCAATCTGAATCGATTGAACCTCGTATTCAAGATCGATCCGGCAACCTTCACCTCAGCGTCTATCGTCTCCGGGACGGGCAGTGGATTCAGTGGCACTCCGGTGGTCACTCGAGTGAACGCAAGTGGTGCTGCCGACGCTACAGGGTCCTACCTTTCCCTCAATGGCGGAGTCGGAACAACGATTGCGGGTGCGAGTCCGGGCGGCTCGAATACCTCTGATGCCGGTTTGACCGCGCTTGCCGGCGCCACCTTCACGCTGCCTTCGGTCCAAGTTGTCACGACCTCCTCCAACCCGGCGGTTTACATCAACACCGACGGTGATGCCGGGAAGTACGCAAACCCGAAGAATTACATGACGTTCTTGTCGAAGGCGACTTTGTTCGGAACTCAGTACGCCCCGACGATGTGCTCGGCAACGGATGTCAACCCGCGAACCGACGCGAATATCGGTTCCGTTCTGACGCCGAACGGCGGAGCGGCCAACCTGCACCCATGATTGCCGGCACTGGTGCCGCGCGCCGTGTCGATGTGACCTCCAGCGTGCGCTGAACATGCAACGTCGCAGTGCTCGGTGAGAAGTTGCCCCACGCCTGTTCGGGCGTGGGGCAGCCTTCGTTCTTTCGGCGACTTCAGTATTGAAGTGCGGTCTTGTGCCCGTCGATTCTCTTTGACGGGCGTGTTACCGGGGCCGGTGACCCTTTAGTCACTAAGTCGAGGCGCTCCCTCGATCTCGGTCCCGCGCTCGGCGCCACTTACATCGTGGACCTCGGGCACATCAAAGTCTCCGGAGCCGACGGTGCGACTCAGAGTCAGGCCAGGTAAGGGCGGGGTTAATCGGTCCCGCCAGATGGATGTGAAGAGCCTGAACGCAAACCAAAATTCAGTGACAGTGCGCCGTCCAAGTGTTTGCAGATAGCGCAGTATCTTTCGTTGACCGTTCCCCGATATGCGCTCTTCGATGAAACCGAGCAAGATGGCAGTGGCGCCTGGAGAATGCTGTTGACCTGCATCGGAGATGCGGCCGCGCCTACCTGGGTGCCTGTGTTGCTCCACTTACGATTCTATCGTCGAACGAAGATCGTCGGTGCGCGGCATTGAACGCCTGAATGATCTGCTTCGTGATCCCTCCAGACGGGGACACTGCATAGTTATGTATCTTTGCCCAGCTGAGTACGGCCTGCAGTTGCTGCTCGGTATGTCCGAAATCGAGGGGCTTTTCGACACCTCGGGATTCTGCATCGACAGCCCTGGTGTCGATTCGTTGTGCACAAGCGATGTATTGCCGGAGAACAGCTTTCAACTTTTCCGCATTGGCTGGTCTCAGGTCGATCACGTAATCCGTTCCGCGGAAGGAGAATTCAATTCTCTCGTTGACCTCATCGGCGACAGGCCTCCCGTCGAGATCGTCGACACACTGTAGAATCAGTCTCTCCACCAAGACGCAATCCCCCGAGTTTTCTATTTGATCCTCAGCATATTCGTCAACTTTAGCGTGGACGCCCACCGGGTCTAGGACTTCACGGCAAGTGTCTCCTAGTCGTATTTCAGAAGTCAGGTGCGCGGAGCCAGCGGGTGATCGCCGCGGTACAGACGATGACGGTCGCACCGTCACGATCGAAGCTGGACTGGTCGACGTGCTCGGCGAGTGCCTCGCGTGGGGGGCGATCCGTGGGTCGGTGCTTTTCGTCGACGGGCGAGGGAGAGATTCAAGAAGGTGAATGCGGACAGTGTTATCGGAATGGTCCTCGGCGCTGCCACGGACGTCCTGTGTGATTCCTCTTCCGTGGTCGCGCTCGCCTAAATGGAACCCCGCATGATCGTCGAACTAACCTGTGCCGGCCTCGAAGCCGCACGCCGGCAGGGTCGGACGGCGGCCGGTCGACTGTCATGACACCGGAACGCACAGAGTTTGCGCGTGCATTGTGCGAGCAAGGCAACAGCCTCGATACCATAGCTTCAATACTCGGTGTCGGACGCTCATCAGTTAGTCGTGCACTCGTGACGGCCGCCCAATAGATTTGATCCTCACGATTACAGAAGTCCTGTCGTTCGGAAGAAGGTGGTGACGGCATCGGCGTCGGTCATGCCGTAGACATCGACTGTGAGGCCGGTTTCCATGTTGACGTAGCTTCCTGACACCTGCCCGGAGGAGCCGTCGCTGATGTTGACTCCTGCTGTGCGGGAGTCGTTTTCGACGAGGGTGTAGTTCCCGTAGTCGTATTCGCGGTATCCGAGTAGGGTTTTCTTTGCTTGTTTCAGGTCGAGGCTGGCTGTGAAGCGATTGCCGTATTCGGAGAAGCTTTTGGCGAGTTGGTTGGATTTTTTGATATCGCAGCTGATCACGAGGGCGCCGTCGGTGGTGAAGGTGGATTGCCTGCAGTTTTCGGAGGCACTGCTCAAGGCTGTGGGGAGGGCGGCTTTGACGGTGTCGGCGTCGGTTACCGGTCCGGCAGTGGTGGTCGTTGCGGTTGTGCTGGCGGCGGCGGCTGGGTTGTCCACGTTCGGGTTGCCCGGTGACGGGCGCAGAACGATCACGGCTGCCACGATTGCTCCGATGACGACGAGAGCGCCGGCGGCTGCAAGGTATTTGAGTTTCTTGGAGTTGGACGGGTTCGAGGTGTGAGGGCTTTGAGCGGTGGCGTTCGGAGTGAAGGCGGGTTGCATCTGCCCAGGGGTGGGGTGGGCGTTCGGGCTTGCCACGCTGCCAGGAGTGGCGATCCGCGGGTTGGCGTAATCACGTTGAACCCCGGCACCGATGAGTGCGCCTTGGGCGACAACTGTTTTCGGGTCGTCGAGTGTCGCGATCGGCCCGAGGGCCGCGAGTCGTTGATGGACCAGCGGGATCCGCGACGAACCACCAGTCAGGTACAGGGCCGAGAGTTGACTCGGATGAGTGATGCTCGCATCGGTGAGTGTTTGTCGCGTCAGCGCGACTGCACGGTCGACGGCTGCGGCGATGAGGGATTCGAATTCCGGGCGGGTGATGGACAGTGTTTCCTGATGTCCGTTTCCGTTGACCGTGATCGTTGCTGACGGGCTCGAGGAGAGCAGTTCCTTGGCTCGTTGGATGGAGTCGTCGAGACTTCGGGTGACGTGCAAGGGCGCGGAGGTGCGGATGAAGTGCAGCAGGTCGGGATTGCGGTCATTGAGCATGTGATCGACCCACCCTCGTAGTACCGCGTCGAGGTTCTTTCCGCCGAGGCTGTTGTCGCCGCGGGCGGCGATGATGTCGAACGAATTGGCATCTGTTGCAGTGAGGACGGCGATGTCGAGGGTGCCGCCGCCGAAGTCGAACACTGCGATCTTCGTGCCTGCGGGCATGGTTTCGGTGCGTGAGTAGTAGTGCGCGGCGGCCCGGGGTTCGGAGACGGTACTGACGTGTCCGGATCCGTAGCCGACCCTGGCTGCAGCGTCGAGCAGCACTCCGACTTCGCGTGGTGACCAACCCTCGGGATGGGTCAGGACCAGATGGGAGGGCGCTTGGTCGCGGTGGGCGGCGGTGGCGCGCCCGATCACGGTGTGCAGGACAGCAGCAACAGGCAACGAGGCGGGGATGTCGTAGCCGTTGACGTGGACCATGCCTTGTCCGACGACGCGTTTGGGGGAGGGGATGAATGCCGCTGGGTTCGTTTCGGCCCGGTTCAGGGCGACGTCGCCGACATCGATGGTCGCTGGTGATTCCACGAATACGGCCGAACTCATCAGGTTGCCTTGGTGGGTCAGAGAGAGGGTTTCCACTGCTCCGGTGACAACACCGGTGTGCGCGGCGGCGGTATTCGATGTTCCGAAGTCGACGCTCAGCATCCAACCCGACATGTTGTGTCTCTTTCCTGTGATTTCTTCTGTGCCGCGCTGCGGTCAGTCTTGGCTTGTGGTGTGGGCGTTATTGGTCGGTGACGGAACAGAACATCCACTGGCCGTCTTCGCGGACGTATTCGACCAGGACAACGCCTTCGTCGGTGGTGCCATTTTTTTCTGTGATGATCCGCAGACGGACGGAGGCGTTGTCGCCGACGACGTTCGAGGAGATGAATTCCTTGACCGTGATCGTCACAGTGCCCGTTGCGGGGGTGTCGTCGGGGGTCGTTGTCACGGTGACGTAGCCGGCGCAACGCATGGATTCGACTTTGGCTTTGTCCCCGGCACTGACGGCGGTGAGGTATTCGGTGGTCCGGTCCTGGACCGCTGTGATGTCGTCAGCGGTGCCGGGCGCGGTGTTCACCGTGCGGATGGGCGAGGCGTTGTGCGTGGTGGTGTCGTTGTTCGACGAGGTCGACAGCCATACCGCTGCTCCGACAGCGCAGAGTGCGACGAGTACTCCGGCACCGATGAGGACACCGCGTGAGCGGGACTTCGACGACTGCGACGCGGGGGTTACCGCGGGCTCTAATGGCGAGGTCTGCGAGCTGTGCGGATTGTGCGTGGGAACGCTGCCGGTACGGGCGGATTCCCGGAAAAACGGCGCTCGTGTGGGCGACTGCTCACCTGCACCGGCGGAAGTGGTCGATGGGAAAGGGCCGGTCGGTGCAGCAGACGATCGTGTGGTGGCGATTAGTGCACCTTGAACAACCACTGTTTTCGGATCGTCGAGAGTTGCGATCGGACCGAGTGCAGCGATCCGGTTCTGCACCAGTGGGATCCGGGATGATCCGCCGGTCAGGTACAGCGCCGTCAACCCTTGTGGTCCGGTCAACCCTGCGTCCACCAGAGCGGCATGGGTCAAGGCGGCTGCGCGCTCGATTTCCGGAGCGATGATCGATTCGAACTCGGCGCGGGTCAGGGTGAGGGTTTCGCGGCGGTCGTGCCGGCTGTCCACTACGGAGATCGTCGCGGACTCGGTGGAGGAGAGGAGTTCTTTGGCGCGGCGGATGGAGTCGTCGAGGGTCCGCAGGATGTGTGCCGGTGCGGCGGTCCGCAGAAAGTGCAGCAGCTCGGGGTTCTCGTCCTGCAGTTGAATATCGACCCAACGGCGCACGAGCGCATCGAGATTCTTTCCGCCGAGGCTGTTGTCACCGCGCGCAGCAATGACCTCGAACGTGTCGGCGCTGGTGGCGGTGAGGACGGCGACATCCAGGGTTCCACCGCCGAAGTCGAAGACCGCGATCTTCGCGCCTGGCGCGAGGTGTTCGGTGCGGGTGTAGAAGTGGGCGGCCGCACGCGGCTCGGGCACCGTTGCCACCGAGTCGTTCTGGTATCCCAGGGCTGCGGCCGCCTCGCGGAGAACCTCGATTTCGCGCGGCGCCCATCCTTCTGGGTGAGTCAAGACCAGCCTGGCCGGTGGTTGGCCGCGGTGTACTCCGGTCGCTCGATCGAGGGCGAACCGCAGCACTGCCGCGACGGGCAACGAGGCGGGGATGTCGTAGCCGTTGACGTGCACCGTGCCTTGTCCGACGACGCGTTTGGGGGAGGGGATGAACGCTGCTGGGTTCGTTTCGGCCCGGTTCAGGGCGACGTCGCCGACGTCGATTGCGGTCGGCGATTCCACGAATACGGCCGAGCTCATCAGGTTGCCCTGGTGCGTCAGGGGCAGAGTTTCCGGTGCTCCGGAGCGGATTCCGGTGTGCGCGGCAGCAGTATTGGAGGTTCCGAAGTCGACTGCCAGAACCCACCCTGGCGCCGGGGGTGGGTTGTCGTGTGGTGTGTTCATGCCTGCCTCCGCATGCTCGTGTACGTGCGAACCAGTTCCGCCAAAGCTGCGTCCTCTGCGGCGGTGCGCGTGGAAATCGCCTGCCGCTGAACGTGAACCAATCGTTCCCCGGCGTAGTGGGCAAGCTGCCCGGGGCTGGTCTCGGGGTGCACACCGAGCCGTTCGGCGTCGGTCCGGCCGGAGAGTAGTCGCGTCAGTTCGTTGACGACGGGCGCGTGCGGGTCAGCGAGCAGCATCCCGCGCAGTGCTCGATACAGCAGCACAGGGTGCATCGCCGGATCGTTGCGCACCCAGTCGGTGATGGTGCGGATGTGCTCGCGGGCAGGGTGATTGACGGCGAGGAGGTCGAGTTCGGTGAGGATCCGATCGGCGCGGTGCAGCGCCGCGAAATCCTGTAGTGCACTCTCGAGTAGGTACTTCACTTGCGTGATCCCGGAATGTTCGGTGAGCCATTGATTCACCGCGTGCGCGCCCTGCCCCGCGACGGTGCGGGCGCCGAGGACGCCGTATTCGCCGAGGAGATCGAGTAGGCGATCGCGCATCACTGGCCCGAGCCGTTCGGGGGTTTCCGATTCGAGGAGGTCCATCAACTCCAAGGTGTTCATCGATGCGAGGGTGTGCAGGGCGATTGCGTCGGCTTCGGTGACCTGCCCGGTGTGGCTGCTCTCTGCCAGAAGGCCCGCGACCGGCACCACGGTGGCCACCGACTGCGCCAGGCGCTGCGCGAGCTTCTGAGAGTGAGCGTGTGCGTGTTCGATCGGGTTACGTTGCCCCAGTGCGCCTTCGCCGAAACTGTCTGCGCGGGAGAGCACGCCGAGGGTGTTGAGTGGGGTGAATCCGAGTTGGCGCAGGAATTCGATCTCGTCGGCTCGCGGGGCGCTGTCGAAGAGGAATACGGCACCGTCTGCGTCGACGGACGCGGCGCGGGTTTGGGCGAACCCGTCGATCAACGCGGCCCTGGTGCGGTTTTCGTTCTCCACGGTCAGTGTCGCGAGCCCGGGAGTATCGACGAGGGTCAGGTTGGCCAGTGCCTGTGTGGGCAGGTGCCGGTGCACGTAGGCGATGTCCGCAGCATCGGCATCGAGGCTTACGGAGGTACCGGCTGTGAGTGGGATCGGGCGGCGGTCACCGTCGAGGTCGACGAGTTCGGCACGTGAGGGTGCCCCCGCTTGGTAGACGGTAACGACGTTGGTTGCTTCCAGTGCTGCGGTTTCAGCGACCGGCGCCCCGATCAGGGCGTTGACCAGTGTTGATTTACCTGCCTTGAGGCGGCCGACGATCACCACCCGCGGCGGCGACCACAAGATCGCACCGATGCGGTTGGCGTGATCGACGAGATCCCCACCGAGTCCGGCGAGGGAGTGCAGGCCGCGGTCGAGAGCAGTGCGGACCGCTTGTTGCCGGTCGAACTGCGCGGGATTCGGCGGGTACGACGTACTCATACGGGCATCGGGTCCGTCGGCGCGATGTAGACAGCGACTTCGGCGAACCGGATGATCCCAGCGGGGCCGACCCAGCCGGGCCGGACCAGGGCAGCGACGGTGCCGACCTGCTCCGGGGTGGCCGCGACCGCGCCGGAGACTGCCTTGTGGTGCGCAGAGTCGAAGAGGGCACCAGGGGCGGCGTCGAGCATGTGGACGTTGACCTGCGCGAGGTCTTCGCGGATCCGTTCACGGGCGGAGATGCCGCCGTCGAGGTCGTGGATACCGATCAGAGAGTTGACCAGGCGCCGATCCGCATCTATCGGAATCCCGTGTGGGACCGCAGCAGGTGCGGGCGCGGTGACAACAAGTGGGCCGTACCCGGCGCCGTTGTCATGGTTGGCGGTGGCGGGTGTTCGGGCGGTGCGCAGCATCCAGCCGGCGGCGACGCCTCCGGCACCCACCAGCACAATCAAGACGAATGCGAGCGTTGAGTTCATGAAATCGTCGCCTTCTCCGAGTCGGACACCGCTGTGGCCGGTGCGGATGCTGATGTGGGCGTGGACAGTCGGGTGATGAGGTTCTCCACTTCCGAGGATCGCGCCGTCACCACTCGCAAGTTGTTGTTGAGGCGCTTGAGCGTCGCATCACGCGTCGCGCCGTCCAGACGCGCAGCTTCCTTCGCGTCGGTCATCTGTTGCTGCACCTCGTCGATGCTGGTGCGCAGGTGCTCGCGGTAGCGGATCACAATTTCTGGCCGCGAGAGCGCCAACGCCCCCTCGAGCATCCGCGAAGTACTGACTTTCGCGGTCGCCACGGTCTCTCGCAGCCATGTCAGCAGGTTCGTCTTTCCTGCTCGCATCGCTTTGTAACCGAGGTTCACCCCGACCCACACGACGCCGGCGATCGCCCCGACTCCGATCAGAGCGCCGAGCATCGAGGTACCGATCATGCCCATTGTCAGCACACTCGGGTCGAGTAGGCCTTGCTTCTTGCTACCGACCTGACCGGTCGTGAGGGGGTCGGATTGCATGGAGGCGATGACATCGACTTCGATGCTCTGCCATACGGTTTCGGAATCGAAGAGCGGCATCACGATGCCCCGCAGCTGATCGAGGAACACCTGCACCGCCGCGGTCATCGCCGCGAGGAGATCCGCTTCGATCTCACTGGTGAACACCTGCGGATTCTTGCGCAGTACTTCCATTCCGGAGGAGTTGATCCGGTCTGTCCACTTCGATTTCACGCCGTCGAGTTGTTCCTCGAGGCTCGTCAAGGCAGCTTGGCGGGCGAAGACGAGGTCTCGGCCGAGGTACTGCTCCCACTGCGTCGACTGCGCTTTCAGCTCGGTGAGCCGGTCCCGCTGCGCCTCCAATTCCGGTAGCGCTCCGGCGCCTTCTTCGGTGACGGCGATGTCCGCGGTGATCTTCGCGTGCACTTTCCGCAACCCTTCGAGCGCGGTCCGCAGGCCGTCGACCTGGGCGCGGTGGTCCGAATTTAGTGAGCTCTGAATGAGGGTGCGGAGAGCGGTGATCCCGGAGGCCTCCTCGGCGGCGCCTCGGCGTACCGGATCTGCAATGTCGGCGGCCGCGAGAGCGCGCACACTCGAGACCCCGACCACGGGGATGGCGCGGCGCAGATGAGTACGAAGCAGGCGGCGGTTTTCTTCCACGATCGGTTTCCACCGACGCAGATTCTTGTCCGTTTTCGTCACCACCACGATCACCGCTTCCACGGTCGCAGTGCAGGTTCGAATGAACTCCATCTCCGGTGCGGTCAGCGGGGAGGTGGCATCGCAGACGACCACGATGACACCGGCCTGCTGCGCCGACTGCACCGACAGCTGCGCACGGACTGCATCGAGTCCACCGGATCCGGGGGTGTCGACTACGACGAGACCTTGCAGATGAGGGGAGGAAACGGGCACGATCGCCCGGGTCGGGAGCACCTCGCCCTGCGTGTCGGCGACATGGCGGCCCGCGGCGCTGACCCAGTCCGCGACCTCGTCGAATCCGATGCGGCGCACCGCGCCGGGGAACACCAGATCCGCCGAACCTGGCGGATATTCAGCACCAGCGGGCACCAGCGAGATCGTTGCAGACGTAGTGACGTCGACATCGACCGGCGAGACGCCCCGAACTCCGACGAGAGCGTTCACCAGGGAACTCTTACCTCGATTGACCTCGCCGACCACCACCACGGTCCGCTGATCGTGCCCGCCGGAAGTTTTCGCAGCCGCGGCATCGGCTGTCGCCGTGAAGCCGTAGGTGCGCAGGATTTTCGTCGCACCGGCCAAGGTGGATTCTGTCTGGCTGCTTATGTCGCTGCCCGTGTCCGCTGCGACAACGGCAGATTCGCCGGGCTCCGCCACCTTCTGCCCCCTCCATTGCTCTTCCCACCTGGTGCACGACGTGTCGTCGCCCAACCGCCCACTCGGGGAAGCGAGCCGTCCGCCTCGCGGACAAAACCTTATCCGAGGTGAGCGCACAGTTTGTGCGGTGCATTCACAAAGTCAGATGCGCACAGCGCGCGGAAAGTTCCCACGAAACCCGAACGAAATTCAGCAGCCACGTCCAAGGCGAGTGATCGAACACCCGATGAACGCGGTTCACACTAGCCGCGCCGCGGATCCTCACCTTCGATCTCAAAAGACGCTGAGAAGGCCTATTTTCGAATGCATCCTCCGCGACGGCGCCGATGGGAGATCCCTGCTGCATACTGCCCGTATGACTGATCGCGTCGATGAAGAGCTGACGATGTTAACTGACATCCGAGCGTATATCCGCACCGCAGAAGGCCCGGATTTCCCCATCTCGACATCTGTGATCGACCGAGTGCTCGACGAACGCAACAACGCCCGCCTCGGACGATCCGCGGAAACCGATATCGGCCTGCCAGTCGACGAGCAGCAAGGATGAGCACTCTCCACGAGAGACATCATCGAAGCAGATGAACAAATTTCGGGGCAGTGGGAACAAAACCCGCCGCTGTCCCATCTGATTGTCGAGGTTCCTTACCTGGTCGGTTCGACCGGTTCAGGTCGATCACGCGGAAATGAGTGGGGACATGACAGTTCTGAGAGAGGGAAAGATGCGCGCGAAAACCTTTGCGCCCTTGGCAGCCACCGTAGCGGCAATCGTGTTGGTGACCGGATGCTCGAGCACCAGCGAAGGCCAGGCCAACGCCGAAAGTGAGAGCGGGGGCAGCGCGACCGTCGCCGCCCAGGGCGCCGCACCTGGGGAGATGGATCCCGGAACGTACCGCACCACTCCGCAAGCTGGCTTCGGGACCGTGACCAGCGTCAACTCCGGCCGCTACGTCGAAGGGCAGCGGATGGCCGAATTCGTCGTCCTCCCCACCGAACTCGACCCGCTGCTGACGGGCTCTGTGGGGATGTCGACATATGTCATCAAATCCGGCACCGCACTGAGCGTTCTTCTGACAGGGAAGTCTCCGGACATCGCCGAACGCGAAGGCATGTTGACAGGGTTCTCCACTTCCCGCTCCTATGAGGACAAGAAAGCGGACAAGTCCATCGTGCACGCTGTATTCCGGTTCCCGGACGCAGAATCAGCGCAACGGGCAGCGGTAGATATGTCCGCCGATGACGCGCTTCCCAGCGAGTATTTGCCCGGAGGGGTACCTACGAGCATCGACATCCTGCCTGACACACTGACCACCACTCGCGAGAGCTCCGACGGTACCTTCAGCTCGAATTCGTTCACCCCGCACGGGCAGTACATCATCTACACCTGGGCCAGCGCTCCGATCGCAGAGAAGGACTGGACGGCGCAGATCACCGCGAAAGCCCTCGAACAACAGGGCCCGATGATCGACAAGTTCCCTGCGACCGCAGCCGACAAGTTCGCCGAACTGCCGATGGACATCGACAACGTGTTGGTGCTGACGATCCCGGAGGACGACGGCAACCGCACTACCAGCTCCGACGCCGTCTACGGGCCCCGTGGGTCGGCGCACTTCTCGACCAATCCGACACTGACGCTGGACTTCATGGACAAATCCGACACGACGTTGATGGCACGTTCGGGAAGCAATGTCTATCGGTCCGAAAGCGCTGACGGCGCAGCGACACTGTTCGATTTGTTCAAAGGAGACATCGTCGACTCCGAAGGATTCACTCCATCCGCCAACCCACCCGGTGTCCCGAACGCGGCCTGCTTCACCAAGGACAGTCCGCAAGGAACGTACAACTACTGCATCGTCCACCAAGGACGGTACCTAGGTGAAATCAGTGCTCTCGACGACGAGACGAAGGTCCACCAGATGACCACCGCGCAGTACAAGATCCTCGAATCCGCGAAATAGTATCTACAGCAACAGTATCCGGCGTACACCTTGGGAGGCGTACGCCGGATATTGGTTTCGAGGTGACGGGGGCACAGACCCACTGGGGGTGAAGAATGCGAGCCGACCTCCGCCACGACACAGCTTCAACTATTCGGGGTGTTTGCGTTGCCGACGGGCACCATGGGTGCCGAGAACAATCGACACAGTCACAGCTGCTCCGGATGAGCCGTGATGCTGCCTCAGGGACACGGTGATGCACGCGGGGGTGTCAGCAAAAGAACTTATCGTCCTTCACATTTCGCGGCAGCAGCGATGCGGTGGTGTGCCGAAAGTGCAATGGCTTCGCGTTCAACGGTTGATCCAGTGAACGAAGATAGAGGGAACCTCATTAGTCATCGATGCCGTCGACCCATTTGTTCTTCCTAGCCAGAACACCCGAACGGCCCGGACACAGATCGGCATGACGATCGTCGCGGTGCCGTTCACTCCGAGCTAGTCGGGTACATCCGACCCGGGCGCGAGGATTCTTCGGGCAGGGACAGTCCCCTTGGCGAAATGGCGGTCAGCGGGTGGGCGCGAGCGCGGTGACGAGTTGTTTCCGGGCGCGGTTGATGCGGCTTTTCACTGTCTGGACGCCGACACCTTGGTGTTCGGCGATGTCCGCATAGGAAAGTTCAGCGAATTCGCGGAGCACGATCGCGACCCTGAAATCTTCCGGAAGCTCAGCAAGGGCTGTACGGACCGCGTCGACGTCGGCGACGCGGTCTGCAGTCAGCGAGGCGGGGTCGTGCAGTTCGACGAGATCGTCCGGTGCAATCGGGTCTGGGGTACGCCGTCGAATTGTTGCCAAGGCTGCGTTCGCGGCGATGCGGTGCAGCCAGGTGCTGAATCTGGCATCTCCGCGGAAGCGGTGCAGGTTCTGCCAGGCCGCGGTGATGGCGTCCTGGAATGCGTCCTCCGCGTCGTGATGGCTCCCGGTGATCTGCAGGCATACAGCCCACGCGTGGGTGCGATGTCTGCCGACCAATTCACCGAAGGCACGGCTGTCGCCTTCGCGGCACAGCTGCAGTAACGCAGTGTCGTCCATCGGTCCCCTCGGTTAGTCAGCGGTCAGAATATATGCCACAGGTTGCCGAGGCATGACACGGCCGATCACCTGTCCTTTTTGTGAGGATTCAGTCGGCGCGAGAGACGTCCTGGGTGGCTGACGCCGCGGGCGGCGCTGATGTCACACGCCGTCTCCGAGATCGATGTCATCGTTGATGTCCTCGTCGTCGCTGTCGTCGGGGACATCAACGTCTCCGAAGTGCTCGAGGCCCGGGTGAGCATCGCCGCTGTCGCTGCTCACGGTGTCGTGGTCGTCGAACGTCCCGATGTAGTCAACATCGTTTCCGGGGCGCACGGTGTCGTCCATCGGAGGGGCGAGTGTGTCGTCGGTAGGGGCGCTGTCGGGGTCGAGAGCATGCACGAGGGCCGCGGACCACACGTCTTCGGGCGGTTCCGGCAGCAACGACTCGCGTGGAATGCCGAGTTCGTCGAACAGACTGCCTTCGTCACCGGACATTGCAGATCTCACTTTCTCTGATCATTCGGCCGCGGCGTGCGTGCGGTGAGTCATCGATGCGTCAGGGTAATGATCGCCCACGGCCTCGGAGCCAACGCAGCGACGGTCGGATCTACGGTGGAATCGGCGAGGTCAGCATCCGGAGCATCGGCAACGAGCATCTCGTGCCCGGAGTCGGACCACGCATCCTCGAACCTGTCGATGGGCACCTCGAGTTGGTTGCCGTCGGGATGGCCAGGGTCGGAGAGGATGACCACGCCACGTTCGGTGTCGATGCCCGCGACCACGAGAGCATGATCCGGGGTGTCGTCTTCGACGGTTTCCTCACCGGGATACCAGATCTCACCGGAATCGACCATCGTGACCACCCCGTACCCGTCGGACAGTTTCTCTTCCAGATCGCTGATCGAACTGCTTTCGAGATGGCACGGCACCCCTTGGTCCTCCATGAGGATTTCCATGCTCTTCGACGTCATCCCTTGCGACGGATCACCGTTCGGGAACAAACCGAGCTCGAGTGCACGATCGACGAGCTGCTGCGGGTCGCTGATGTCGAGGCCCGTGTATTCGGAAACGATCTGAGCAACAGAGGACGGGCCGCAGTATCCGTCGACCTCCTGGTAAAACCAATCCGCCGTCCATGCGGTGGGCGTTCCGTATGTTCCGTCGTCAGGGGCTGGGGTTTCGTCGGTCTCTGGCGCCGGTGCCTCGGACGGGTCGGGAAGTGAGGCATCGTCACGAGGCGGGGTCGGCTCGGGCGATGGTTCGATGTCTATGTCAAGTTCGGGGACAGTCATCGTAGGCATGGCTGGCATCGCATTCGGACTTGGTACCGCGTCCGGAGCGTCGTCCCACATCGTCGGCATCGCAGGCATGTCGATCCCTGCACTGTCCCCGAGGAAATCGGCCCCGTCATCCGTCGGCGTCGGGTCGCCGGCGTAATCGGTGTCGGCTAGGTCGGTGCCGAAATTCTCGTCCATGTCTTTCCCATCAGATGTCGGCACCGAAGTGCGAATAACGAATTGCCCTGCAGAACAGCGAAACCGAAATCAGACTTCAGTCAGAGATCTATCGCGTCGGGAGCTGGTGGCGCCGTGTCAGGGGTCTCGGCGGGATCAGTGAAATCGGGGACCGGATTCCACTCACCGGTCTGCCCTGGATCAGTGACGAACTCGTCGGCATAGCCGTCGCCGTCCACGTCGATGCCCGCGAAGTCGAGAATTCCGTCACCGTTGGTGTCCACAATGACGGTGTCTACTCGGCCGTCGCCATCGGAATCGAAGTCCGCTTCGTCTGCGAGACCGTCGAAGTTGGTATCGAGGACGACCCCGTCGATGCGGCCGTCGTTGTCGACGTCGATCTGGGTGATGTCGGCGTAACCGTCGCCGTTGCTGTCGATATCGATCACATCGAAATGTCCATCACCCGCAGTGGATGTTTCCACCACATCCGCCACACCATCACCGTCGAGGTCGTGCGTGATCTGATCGACGTCACCGTCACCGTCAAGATCGATCTCGATGGTGTCGACGATGCCGTCGCCGTCGAGGTCGCGTGCCGAATCGTAACCGTTTTCGGCGCCGGAACCTGATGTCGGAACAGAGGATGGGGTGGCCGTCTCGGTGCCGGTGAACTGGGCATCTTCAGGGTTGCCGTTGACCTGAGGGTTGATGGAGATGTCGTTCGGAGTAGCCATCGCAGAAGTCCCTTTCGCTGTGGTGACGCAGCGACCGTTCGCTGGTGTCGACAATCAGATGCACCACAGCCACAGAATGTTCCCGACGAGATGAAACTGGTTGATCCTGCCGGGTGACTGACCTTGAAACGTGCAGCTTTGAACATCGGGCGGGGGATGTGCTCGCGCGATCAGCGTCATTGGACTCGCGCCGCTTTGCGCGACCAAGTGACCAACCTGACGGCGGTCGTGGCACTGGAGTCGGTGCCGTGCAGCTGAGGAAACCGATGGGCGTCGATGGTTTCGGCGCCCCGGACGATGAGTTGCCGTGGGACGGAAGACCGCCGCGATGCGGTTCCTCACGGTGGAGGCCCGGGTGTGCAGAATCCGGGGCGCAGGGGCCGGAGTGCAGGAAGTTCTCGTATTCGAAATGGGGTGCAAGCGGTGTCGACGAACGTCGGCATCGGGGCGCTGGTATCGGCTTCACAGGGGTGTCGAGATTCGATGGTGGTCGCCCAGCGCGGGGGTGGTCAACCCGACTGAACGAATTCGACGAGGTTGGCGCCTGGGGCTCCGTCCGTGAAAGAGCAGTGCGAATGCAAACATGCGCGTCCGCGCCCACCTAAGCGTTCGTATGACCCTCGCTGCTTGTCGAGGTCGATCGGGCGTTGCTATGTCGATTCGCGCTATCCACCTCACCCCGGGCACCCCGCGGGGAGACCTGTCCCGTCGGATCAATTTCTTGGACAGGTGCTTCGAGCGTCATCCTGACTTCATCCTGCGAAGAATATTCCATGGTGTACCCAAGCCGGTGCGCAAAGTGCGTGACCCTTTCCTCGACCACGTGGGCCCGACATCTTCGATGGAGAGGTCTAGGAACCGGTCTCCGGTTGCTCGATCGGGGAGAGCGCGGACGCCTGCAGGAGGGACGAGGCTCCGAGTAGTTCGATACCGAGGAGCCGTCCGTCTCTGTCGTAGTCGAGGATGATCTGGCCGTCAGAGCCGTCGCAGTGGACGTGCTGCTGGCGGACCGCGTCTCCGTTCGCCTGGTCGGAGGCCACATAGATGTATGAAGCGTCGGCGTCAGGGTCGTATGTTGCTGCGAATGTCAGATGCATGTCGAGAGGATAGTTCTGGGTGGAGCGTGGGGTGACTTGACGCTGTGGCCGTGCGGAGGACTTCAACACGTGAAGTTCCGGCAAATATCCGCGTCGAGCGCGGTTTCATCCAAATCAGTTGGGACCGTTGAAGAATTCCTCGGTGAGAATGTCCCCGTCTTTGAGTTCACTGTCTCTCAGCTTCTTTTTCATCTTCAAGGATGAATACACGTAGGGCAGGGCGGATCGCGGATCGGTGTCGTAGTCCTCTTCGTTCCCGCCCAAGAACACGAAGACGCGCGGCGTGATGCATTGTCCGACGTCCAAGCTGGACAAACCGGCCCGCTGCAGCCAGAAGGCAAATCGGTCCAGTGCGCAGCCGTTCAAGATGGTTCCATCTGCGATTCTCAGCAGAAGAAGCCCGTACGGTAGCAGTTCCTCTGCGATGCCTCGGGCGGGATCGTAAATGTAAACCATAGTTTCAGGTTTGTTCTGAGTCAGCCGGTCGAGGATGAAGAACTGGATGCCACGCCAGTCCTGGGCGAAGCAGTACATACGAGGGTGATCGAAGTAATGGGATAGCAAGTCAGAAAGCCGATCCGAGATCGACTCGTCGTAGACCTGGAACGCCCCACTTCCCAAAGAGAGGGAAGTCCTTTCGCTGGGCGTGCCCCCGGTACCCATGGGTGAGTCCTCACTGTTGCGGTTCTGTAGGGCCGTTTCTTCGGCCTGTGGGGCGCCTGGATCCGATGGGCCCTGCACCAGAGCTATCCACATGCAGGCCGAACACCACAGCTCGTAATTGATGCCCCCCGTAGTGGAAAGGGGTTCGTCGAAGGGAATCCACTCGACCGTCAAATCTCGTTGATTGCAGTTCGGGCACCGAATTCTTTCGAAGGATCCTTCCCGGATCCTGGCTGCGACGAAGTCCGGCACCGGCACTGGCGTCGTACGGGCCTCATGGTTCGGAGGCGAAGTGGGAGGGAGCGAATCACCCACGTGCGGTAGATCCAGAGGCGCGGGTGGGAGGTCGGGCCACCGATCGGGGATCGAGGGACGATACGTTTGGCGGGAGCCTTTGCGGACGAGGTAGATGAGCAGAGCCACCGTCCCGGCGATGATCAGCACGGCTGTTTCTCCATTCGCTGGGGGATCGGGGGAGGACTCGGCATCACGGAGTCGTCGGCGGCGCGACTGTTTGTCACAGACGGTGCGTCGCTGGGCGCCCTCGCGTGGTGGTCAGATCAGTAAGCCGAGCGCCAGAAGCGTGAGCGCGAGCACTGCGGTACTGGTGGCGGCGCCGGTGAGCGTCCGGCGTCCCGTGAAAGCCAGCGACGTCACCTGCAGCGCCAAAGAGACTAATCCGGTGCCGGCGGCGGTAAGCAGGACAAGTTGGGGCACGGCCACGGCAGAGTCCAATCATGTTCATTGTCAACAGAACAACGATCCGATGACGCCGCCGACGACGTCGGCGACGAAGTCCACGACTGTTTCGGCGATGCGTTCTGCGAAGCGGCGCAGTCGACCGGGATGTGAGGTGGCCATGTCGTCGGTGCCCGTGAGGGATTCAGAGGACGCGGGGGAGTGTGATGGAGGCGCAGCGCTGCCGGGCTCCGCTACGGCGACTCGATCCGATTGTCGTTCCGCCGCCGGCAGTGGCTGCTGTTTCGCGGACATGGGGTTCACGCGGCATGTGCGGGCTCCTTCTGTCGGCGATCGCCCCGGTGCAGCCGGTTGAGGGGCCGCGGGGTTTCGTTACCGACAGTCAACGCCCATTTGTGAATATTCAGCAATTATTTTGTGAAGTTCGAGAGTGAAATCACACAAGACTGAAAGCGTTCTTGTTCTTCAAGAATTTTCCAGCACGCGACAGCCAGCGTAGGTCGTCGAGGTCAGGTGAGCACCGTCAGGGTTATGTCATGGTTACCCGTCGGGCGCCCCCAGATTGGGCGGGGTGTTGTGTGGTTTCATGCGCCGAGTCCGACGTTGGTCCAGATGTCGAGGTAGGTGGAGTAGTCAACGAAGTACGGGGGCTCGTCTGACGACCACACCCCTCTGACGTTCTCCCTGTCGATGTGCAGGCAGAGGTATCCGCCGCCGCCGGAGCGGAAGGTGGCGACGCAGCGCGAGGAGTCGGGGTACTCGTCGGGGGAGAGACCGTCCAGGATTCCCCATTCGAAGGCGTCGATGCGAAACATCTCGCGCAGTGGCAGAGGCCCGACGGTTTTCCCAGCGATGTAGTACCAGCCGTTGTGAAGGTGGGTGTAGAACCGTGCGAGGCTTGCCGGAAAGTGGTGCCACACTGCCGGGACGTCGTCGTTCTCGGTGACCGGCCGCCCACCGAGGTAATACATGTCTTCGCCGTCGGCGACTGTCATCCGATACAGGAGAAACCACTCACCCCGCGATTTGAGCAAGGCGACGTCGGCGAGACTGGCAGTGATCGTCGTGTAGGTGTCGGACATGATCGGTCGGCCGAAGTGGTTCCACCGCTTCAAGACTTCTGATACGCGCCATGCACGGTCCCCGGCGAGTGCGTGCAGCCAGTGCTCCGGTAGCTGTCGGCGGTCCGGCATTGTGAGGTCGTCGAGTGCAATCAACTCGGGTGCGGCGACAAATCTCGCAACATGCTCCAGATCCACATTTCCTCCATCTGCGACGTCGAGTTACCTGTCGCTGTTCGGCATTGACCGGCACGCTTCTCGGCCACCCATTGCTGACGTGGCCGCCTGCGGGGTTGGTGGTCCTTGTCCCAGGCGTAGTGGAGGAAGGGTCGCACGTGGGCGAAAGTGTTGATGACTTGGTGGACTATTCGCTCGATCGCGGCCGCGCCGTGCAGCGGGGAACCCTCCGAACTGCCCAGTTCCCCTTCGCAGATCACGCCGGCGGCAGAGCGGATCTCCAGCACTGCGCTGTCCGCGACTTTCAGTCCGTAGCCCCTGGCAGTCTCCATCTCGGTGGTGGGGTCTCGATGCACGTAGGTGCTCGTCAGTCGTCCCGGTGTGGGGAGAAGCACGATGCCGTCCTCGACTGCTTGTGCGATCACCACCTCGGCAAGCTCAACAGATGGAGCAAACGGAATATATGGGATCTCGCCGCGTACGTACGCGGCTTCCAGTTCCGCTGGCGAGGCGTCTACAAGGCCGGCTGGGAGCCAGGTACACGCCCACTGCGACACATCGCTCACAATCAGGAAAGGCCATGTGCGGGAATTGAACTCGGCTTCCGCCTGCAACCACGCTACGGCTTGACGCTCGTAGAACTGTGTGCGCGCGGCGGGAACCTCAGGCGTCTCGACCTGCACCTGCCCCGACCCCTGTGGTACTACCGGCCGCTGTCTCCGTTGAAACCATCTCCGCACCGACCAGCCCATCAGTCGAGTAAAGCACCATTGCCTCCCGGCCTGGCCAGGCGGTGCTGTCGGGGCGGGGCAGGGGTAACTCTCGGTGTCTCGAGGTCGTCTCGGTGCCGACACAAGGGTTGCTAGGGTTACCCGGTCATTGGAGAGATTCCTATCGAATTGGAGACGATGTTGCATGGCTGAGAGAGTGATTCGCCAACTTATCGACGATCTCGACGGTAAGCCGATCGACGACGGATTCGGCGAACGCATCCAATTCTCGTATCAGGGGTCGGACTACCTGATCGATCTGCGGCCGACGAACGTCGACAAGTTCAACGCCGCCCTCGAGCCTTTCGTGAAGGTCGCCGAGAAAGTCGGAAAAGCACGCCGCGGCAGTAAAGCTGATGTGACGGCGAAGGATACCGGTTCAGGTCGCTCGAAAGAGCAGTTGCAGGCAGTGCGGGACTGGGCAGTCAAGAACGGCTACGACGTGGCACCGCGGGGACGGGTCAAATCGGAGATCCTCGACGCCTTCGACGCCGCGCACTGAATTCGATCCGTTTGAGACGACACGACATTCAACACTGATACGAAAGCGGGTGTGAGGGGAAGCGTTTCCCGCACACCCGTATCTTCCTAACCCGGCGTGGATTCCGCCACCGGCCGTCAGCTGTTGCGAACTGCGGGTTCTTCCAACAGAAAACACCCACGCATTACTCATTTTCTGCGGTCGAAGGACGTCGAAAAGCATCGCCGTCTGCGCTCGGCCGCCGACTGCCACTGCGAACAGCAGAGATTAGACGCAGTCATCTCCGGGTACAGTTCCGCAAGCAGCCTGCGGAGTGCGCGCATACACAATCCAGTCGGTCCACCGTCGACGTCTTGCGCTCATTCTGCAGGCTGCACCCGCAACTGTCAGTGCAGATCATTCCCCGAGTTCCCTTGCAGGCGAGTAGGCCCGGCAACGGAAGCATCGTCGACGGCAGTCCATAGGTCACTCCTCGTTGAGCCAGACACCGTCTGTGGCTTGAATCTTGCGGATCATCGAGGTACCTGCGGTCTATCGAACCTGCTGATCGCCAGCACTATCGGCGACGGCTCAGGCGGAATGCAGCGACTGGAATGTGGTCACGAACCCATCGATGGTTTCGCACACTTCGGCCTCGTCTTGCGGTGCGCGGCTCGGGTCATCGTGTCGTAGAGCGTTCATGATTTCGATCTGCCCCCATGCCCAGCGTAGGTCTTCGTGGCGATCGTGTTGTTCGTGCTCGTACTTGTCGACGATCGATTCGTAGACGGTTACCAAGGCGTGCAGGGAAGTTCGGCCGTGATCGTAGTCGTCGGCTACCTCGAGGATCAGAGTGTGAAGATCTGGTGATTCGGGTGAAGGATCGTGCGGGTTGTCCGAAGTCATGAGTCTTGTCCTCGCGATTGACGGTCAGGAAGCTTCCGGCGGGGATGAAGTGTGCGACAAATTTGTGGTCTCGGGAGTAGTGCTCGGGCGTCGGTCCCGGTATTCATGGATAGCCATGTCCGTCGGTGCTGGGCCAGTTCCACGCTGCGATCGTGCCGCCAGGTGTCGAGACGACGAGCACGTTCCCGGGCGCGGAGACGTTCCAACTTTCGAAATCCGGCGACGGTGGCACCGACAGTACGGTCCCGGTGTCGAACAGTACGACGAGTGATCCGTCTGCGGTGCAGGTGCTGAGTTCGATTGTCGCGCCGGTCAGTTCCGCTGCGATGTCTGTTCCGGATGCAGGTGCCGGAAGGCTGATGGTGACTTCGGTGTCGTCAGGAAGGGTCAGGACGGGGTTCTCCTCGACGAAGTATCGAACGTGCGCGTCAGTTTCGAACTGTAGGGCGTGACCGACCTCGGTGCGGACAACCCGCTGTCCGGCACCTGGAAGATTCATCGCGTTCACGTCAGAAGGATATGACGGCACTCTCGGCAACACCGCCCCGACGGTCAGCGGCAGGCATACTTAGGCGCCATGAGCTACAACCTGGCGTTCTGGGCCGGAGGCGATGATCTCGACCCCGGCAGCGTCTACACGCGTCTGAACGACGAGCAACACGTCGACAGCGTCGACATGGTGGACCGCGACCGTGTCTTGCGGTTGTTTGCGGAGGATCTCCCAGGCTGGACGTGGGACGGGCAGTTCCTGCGCCCGCCCGGGTCTGACCCCGAAGGAACGCCGGCCTACGACGTATCCATCGGTGAGCAGTTGGTCGAGTTCATCGGCTACAAATTCCGAGGAGAGCATGCAAACGAGATCATCGGCGCGATGCACTCACTCGGCTACCGCCTCTACGACCCGCAGACCCTCGAACGATTCGCCTGAGTCCCGACGGGAGAGACTGAAGTTCAGCCTTCGCAGGTCGATGCCGTGTTGCTGTGGCACGCGGCCGCATGAGCGGCGAAACAACAGCTCGCTTGGGGGACTGCGAGCGTCAGGGCCCACCGACTACACCAGGCTCTCTTGGCGGCGGCCGACGTTCTGGAGGCGCCCACAATGGCGATCTCACCTTCGTACGGAGATGGTGCCGACAAGGGCGCCGGACCCTCAACCCGGATGTCGACGTCAGCGGCATGGACACGCTTGAAGCGTGGAGCCGGCATTTCTGTCAAGAGAATTGCGGGCGAGGTTGACGGAGTAGAACCGGAAGTAGCCCTAAAAATTGGGGGAGCGAAACCTCCAGCCCTCCTTGTGGATCCGGGGTAGCGCGACGAGGCGAGGAATGAGCATCGAATACGGCGAGGAGCGATGCTGATCAGCGTTCGGTGCCGCCGTGATCATCGACCTGCGAGGTTTCTGGTGTTTCTCCCATAGGGTGCGGATATGACGCCTGTGGATGAGGAGAAGGTCTTGGTGACCGTGGGGCAGATGGCGAGTGGGAGTGTTTTCCGCGCTCGTCTGAATGAACTTTTCGCCGATGCGGGCCCGAATCTCACCAACGCCGCAGTTGTGCGCAGCCTTCTCGACCACGGTTGCCGGATCGCGAAGCCGTACGTCCCTCAGCTACGTCACGGGCACCGCGTGAGCCCGTCCGACGAGGTCGTGACTGCGCTCGCGGCATTCTTCGGTGTCTCGCGTGGCTACTTTTTCACCACCTCTGTCGCGGGCGGTGATGTTCACGTCGAGGATGCCGAGATTGTCGAGCGCCTCGACGACACGGTGCACAAAGCTCTGCTGCCGGCAGCGAACGGTCACTCCGCGCCGTCGCTGGAGTTGCTGGCGGATCTGGCCAAGCTCCGCCTCTCCGAGGGCCGCCTGGGGGTTCCTGCGGATTCACCGTCCTATGTACGGTTGGTAGAAGCGGCCCTTCGGTCTCGCCATTCCGCGTCGCAGCCGCAGATCAGGCACTCGTAAGCCTGTTCCGCGGGCCGGTTGCCGGAACGTCACTGAATGTTGTTTGAGTCGTCACCAATTCGTGATCGTGAGTCCCGTCACGCAGCGCAGGTGAACAAACCGCCTGGTCCGAGTGTTCSGGAAATGTTGCTGTAACGCCGGGTACGACTTTTGGTGGGTTGAGTCGGATATCGGGGGCTGGTCGGGCATTCGTGTCGTGTTGTAGCGTCCCGGTCAGACGTTCAGTTAAGTTTCSGCAATCGMTCKGGTTGCKGGRMTTTYKACTCACCCACAGGGAGACCGACCATGGCCACCACGACCGTCGAGACCGCTCGGGCCCGAGTAGGAAAGCGCCGTATCGGTAAGGCTGTGGGTGCTTGTGCTGCGGTGTCGGCCGTGCTGATGGCGGGTTCTCTCGCGTTCGCAGCCAGTGCGTCGGCG
>NZ_JBFUJB010000030.1:0-87247 GCF_056401575.1 Rhodococcus sp. P4_E4
GACCCACTACAGATGTCCATGAGGTCCAGCTACCGCCCGGAGTGTCTGCGGAGTCGATCACGCCCTGCATACCCCCACGTCCCAACTACGTACCACTCCTCGGCTCGTCATGACCTCAGTATGTCCAAGACCACGGTGGCTAATGAGCGGAACCCGAAAGCCTGTCAGAACGGGCGGAACTGGGGTAACGAATCTGTGGGGCACTTGATCACCCATGCAACCCGGGCCCAAAATTGTTTTCCTGCAACACTTCTGAACTTCTTAACGCGGTTCTTTTCGGGAAGTTCGAGGGGGTGATCACGTTGGGTATAAGCATTTTTTCGATGCACGCGATCATCGAAAATTCCGAACGCGTGAACGACCAGGAAGGCGAATAGACATTCACCAACAAAGGCCCGAGGCAGTGGCGAGCATGTTGACCACGACCAGTGTCGACGATACGACCGACAGTGTCGCGAGCACGGCCGCAGTCACGGTGCGGAGACGAAGCGCGCACACGACGAATGCCCCAGACCATACGGACAACGTCGCGATCACCAGCCATCCGCCACCGGCCATGTCGCGTTCCGCAGGTCCGTCACAGCTCGTGTCGATTGAATCCCACAGACCGAACAACACCAAGGCCGCCGCCACGAGCGTCCAGACCAATGCAAGGAACAACACGCCGATCTTCCGCCAGATGGTCACATCCTGAGCCTGCACGCGCAGCGACACCCGCGAATCCGTACAACTACTCAACGTCGACCGCGGAACTGGTCTCTTCGCACTTTTCGCAGCGAGCGCCCTATTAACGACCTTGGTGTTCGTTTTGAGCTTGCTGGTGATGGCGATGGTTGCGCTGTCGACGTTCGCAGGGAAGATCCCGACGAGGTTTTCGATGATCCGTGCTTGCAGTGTGAGGTCTCGTTGCACGGCGAAAGAAGGTGCGAAGGCGCCGGTGGCGATCGCGAGCCCGAGCGAGCAAAGCGCCTAGCTGGATACGGGCCGGCCAGAGAAGAAAGTCAGTCACGATCGGGTCTTTTCCCTCCAAGGGGTCCCGGTCTGGAGCCTCGCCGGTGGGGCTCCTGTGTTGTGTGGGTCAGCTCGTTACGCCGCGTTAAGAACCTGAAAACTCGGTGAGCAAACCTTCCTTTCCCAGGTAAAGCAGCGGATTATCGAATTGGCCGCGCATCTGGTTACCGCGCGGCATGTCGAGCGCGCCTGAAGGCACAACGGGCCGGGAGGTCACATGCTGCTACATCAATCGATCGGGTTGGAGCGCTTCAACGAACTACCGCGACAGAAGGCGGTTCACGCATTGTTCGAGTGCTGCTGCTCGCTGACGTGGGCCGGGTGGGTCAGCGACGGACGTCCGTTCGCCGATCACGCGGAGATCCTCTCGCGAGCCGAGGACGCGATTCTCAACCTCTCGGACGAGGACGTCGAACGCGCCCTGCAATGCCATCCACCCGTAGGCGTGCGCAAGAACAGCGTGCCGTCCCACCTCGAGCAATGCTCGATCTGGGTTCCGGACGACGCCGTCATGGCAACCATCTATCGCGCCGGCGAGGAGTACGAGCGGAACTTCGGCTTCCGGTATCTGTGGTGTTCGCACGGCCACGACGCCGACGACCTGCTCGAGAACATCGGCCAGCGCATGTCCAACGAACGGTCCGTCGAGCGCAAGGTCTGCGTCGACGAGCTCGCCAAGATCACGCGGACGAGGATCGAGCGGATGCTGGGACCCGAGGACGGTTATCCCGAGTACTGAAAAGAAAAGCGGGTGCAGCGCTTTCGCGCCGCACCCGCTTTCATGCTCTGAATCGATCAGAGATCGAACTCGGCCGGAGAGATTCCGACTGCAAAACACATGTCGCGTACGACGCCGCGCTCGTGCTCGTCGAAGTTGCCGTCCGCGCCGCCGATGATGATGCCGATCTGGATGACCGCGCGGGCCTGATCCTGCTTCGACTTGAGCTTGGCAATGGTTGCGGTTGCCTCGACCTTGCCGAACTCGTAGTCCGAGGACAGCTTGCTGCAGTACCAGTCGAACTGCTCACGAAGCTCGTCCGGCGGGAAGACCGCGAGCGACTCGTTGCTCATGATCAGCGCGGCGGTCTTCTGACGCTCCGACGGATCGATCGAACCGTCTGCGGCGGCGATCAACGCGCACATTGCCATGCTCGCGTTCTTGAATTCCTTGTTCTGGAACTGGCTGGTCTTTGTCTTGAGCTGGCCGTTCATCTCCTGAGCCTTAGCCTTCAACTGATCCCAGAATGCCATGAGTCTCCTCGAGTATTGCCGCCACACACCGCGCGTGGTCGTACCACCACTCTGCCTGTGCGCTCGGCAATCCGCCATCGGCCACTAGGTGCAGTCGAACACTGCCAGAATTCGCGACTCGGAGATCGGGTCGAGCACGTCCGGGGTGAAGTGCCATTGCGTGCGGGTCCACGGATCGTGAACCTCCGTCTGCCCTGCTGCCGAAAGATGTTGGCACCCCTCGGACAGTGCGGCGACGGATTCTTCCGCGAAGTTCGACTCGTCCTCTCCGACAATCAGTATGGACAAACCGATTGCCGGCCCGCGTTCGGCGAGGAACATGATGGTCTGTGCGTCTTCGGCGGAGTATCCGTGCGGGAAATCGCTGAGGATCAACAGGCGCAGGGAACTCGGGCCATCTGCGACACCGCTCATTCGCGCGAGCTCGCCCATGTCGACGGCCTCGGCCAGTGCCCGCAAGCGCGCCGAGATCTCGGTGTGAGCGGTGATGACCGGGCCCGCGAGCATCGGTGCCAGTCTGTCGGTCAGTGGCGTCAGCGAGCCGGTCAGGTCGACGACGTCGAGTAGCGGCATCGGGCCGGCGGCCATGACGCGCACGGTGACGGCGCTGATCAGTCCGAGCGCTGCTTTGCTCGACGTGCTGTCCACCCAGATGGGCCGACGCAGTGGGAGCGGGACGCAGTAGGGAACGGTGAGCGTGCCGCGGTCCGGAGCCGACAGCTCGCCAAGACGCATACCGTCGCTGACGGCCGTGATCTGGGCCGGATCAGTTGTTCCCGCCCACGACACCGACTTCCACGACGCCATCGACCGTGGGAGCACGCCGTCGATCACACCGAGTTCGTGCGCAAGCTGAGCGCTGTCGCGGGCGTGATTGTCCCGCGCGAGTGAGACGAGGTCGTCGTGACGCTTCTGTGCGGCATCGCGCGCCGCCACTCCCGCTGCCGAGTTCCGCAACGACGGATCTGCGACGGCTGCGGTCAGATCCTCGTCCAAACGGGCAAGCGCGTACTCACTGCTGGAGACGAAGGAAGCGGCAGATCGGGAGGCGTCCTCGAAGATCATCCACGCACGCTCGAGGCCGCGGCCCACCTCCAACGGCTCCACCGCGGAGTCCCACGCGGGCGCGGCTGTCGGGGCTGGTTGTGCCGGCTCGTCGTCGACCTCGACGCCGTGCACCGAGATCAGTTCCGCCAGACCACCCGCATAGCCCTGCCCTACGGCCCGAATCTTCCAGGCACCGGACTTTCGGTACAGCTCCCAGCAGATGACCGCTGTCTCGGTGCCTGCGGTGGGGATCGCGAATTCGGCCAGGACCGAACCGGATTGATCGCTCAGGGTGGCGGAGAGCCCGGCCGTGCGAAAGGCTCCCGCGGCCGTCGCTGCCGGATCCACGCTGACGATGCACAACACTGCTGCGGCATCGGGGTGAAGTCGATCGAGTTCCACCCGGATGCCGCTCTGGTCGAGTTGCACTCCAGCGGTGGATGGTTGGTTGTAGAACACGAAGTCCTCGGACGTCAATGCCCGCAGGTTCGCGTCCGCTACCAGCGCCGACACGTCGAACGGCGTCTGGCTCTCGGCTCGAAACGTCACCACGGGCGCCTGCAGCGGCGCGTTCTGTCCGGGAACAAAAGTCATACCCACAGCAGCGAACTATGCCATGACCGGGCTCTCTCGGTCAGCCTTGCAGGTCCGCCACCACTAGATCGGCCACCGCGGTCATCCCGGCGTCCGTGAAGTGCAAGCGCTGCGCCGTCGACTCCGAGAACAGGCCTTCGAACCAACGCTGATCTGCACTCGCGCACGCATCGTGCCCGCCGGCGATGCTCGCCGCCGCAATGTCGACGGTACGGACACCGTGGGCGTGGGCGACCTCGTCGAACTTCGTGTTGTAGCGAGCGAAGTAGTCCATGAACCAGGATGCGTCGGCGTCTGAGAACGGGATGTTCGGCCAGCATCCGCGAGTGGAGATCATGCCGCCCTCTCCGATCAGGTAGATGCGAGCGTTAGGCGCGCGCTGCGTGACCGCGGTCAGGATGCGATCCAATTCTCCGGCAGCCCGGTCGATTCCGGACTGGGCGACGGAATTCGCGAGCGGGTCGTACCGGCATCCACGATCGGTTCCTGGTCCCGGAGCGACGCACAGGGGGCCGAGGAAGATGCTGTTGGAGTCGTTGCCGCCGATCGAGATGGTAATCAGGTCGGTGTCCGGGTGAACGGCATCGAGCTGGACGGGCCAGTAGTTCGGAATCAGCTGTGGGGTGTCGATGATGTTCTCGGCGCGTGCCGCGCTGCAAGAGACATCAGCGAACTCGGCCACGTCGAGCGCCCGCGAGATTTTGCCCGCGAAGTTCTCGTACGAACGCGAGCAGGCGTCGGGGTACATCGGTTCCAGCCTTGGACCGGAGGCGCGGGAGTCACCGAGGGCGACGTACTTGATCCCGGTCTCGGAAAAACCTGCCGGCGGTGCCGACTGGGGTACCGAAGCCTGCGCGATTCCGGTGCTCACGAGCGCCAGCACAACGCCTGCGACGGCCGCCGCCCGACCGAGAAGTTTCCCTCGAGTGATCATCTACTGTGCCAAGTCCTCTCGCGCACGGCCGCTCGACTGACGGCTCGACATGCCGCATGAGGTTAACGCACGGAGGGGACAACGATGTCCGGTTCGGCGGACGGCGATCGAAACCACCTACCGCCGAACCGGATTCATCTCGACTATGCAGTCTCGACTCAAGCAGTGAGGAAACGTCCCAGCTGCGGCGCAGCTTCTCCTGCGTGCTTGGCCTGGATACCTTCACCGATGGCCTGCAGCTTCCATTCGCCGTTCGCGCGGTACACCTTTGCCATCACCATTCCGGTGAAAGCCATGCCGCCCTGGAGCGTGTATCGAGCGAGCTCGGAGTTGGTGGTGCTGTCCACGAGACGGCAGAAAGCGTTGGAGACCTGCTCGAACGTGTGTCCGCGGTACGAGGTCACGGTGAAGATCACGGTGGTCACGTGAGCCGGGACCCGCTGCAGATCGACGAGCATGACCTCGTCGTCGCCGTCTCCGTCGCCGGTGAGGTTGTCACCCATGTGACGGACCGAGCCGTCCTTGGACGTCAGCTGACCGTAGTAGCAGACGTCGACGAGGTTGCCGTCGGCGTACAGGAGTGCCGAAGCGTCGAGGTCGACGTCGGCGGTACGGCTTCCGAACAGACCGCTCTTCTTGATCGGATCCCAACCCAGACCCATCTGGATCATGGTGAGCGCGACGCCGCCCTCCTTGCGGAGCGTGACCTTCTGGCCCTTGGTCAGGCTGACGGGGCGTCCCTTGACCAGGCTCACCTCGGGCTGCTGCGCCGGCGGCTGGTTCTGCACGGGAGGCGCCGGGGGTGCCTGGTTGTACGTCGGCTGCTGGTTGTACGCAGGCTGCTGCGCCGGCGGGTAGGCCGGCGGCGTCGGTCCCTGGTTGTAGGCGGGCGGCTGGTTGTATGCGGGCGGGGCCGGCGGAACCGGCGGCGCGTTGTACGAAGGCTGCTGCTGCGGCGGCTGGTTGTACGCCGGCGGAGTAGGAGCGACGGACGAGGGCGGCGTGATCGGAGCCGGAGCCGCGACCGGAGTGGGCGGCGGCGGCGCGGGTGCATCGTCGACGGACACACCGTGATCGGTGACCAGCGCGGCAAATCCACCCGCGTACCCCTGGCCGACGGCGCGCACCTTCCACGCACCCTGGCGTCGGTACACCTCGAGCGCGATGACGATGGACTCGGTGGTGAGACCGTCGATCACGTACTCGTACAACACGTTCCCGGCCGCGTCGGAGACCCGAGCGGTGGGAGCAGCGCTGCGCCCGAAGTTCGACGAAGCGTCGTCGAGCGTGATCACGGCGCGAACCTGCTCGATATCGGCAGGGACGCCGGCGAGCGAGACTCGGAGTGAGGCAATGCCACCCGGGTTGGGCACCAATTGCACGCCGGGTCCGGTCGGCTGGTTGAAGAAGACGAAGTCGGCGTCGGAACGAACTTTTCCGTTGCTCGTCACGAGGAGCGCAGACAGGTCAGCGGCTGCAGCCAGCTGAACCGACACAACTACATCCGAGACGTCCAGCGGGCCGTTCTGCCCTTTGGCAAGCGATACAGACAACTAAATCCCCTTCATAGAGAGCGTGTATTACCCGAGCGCGGAAGAGAACCACCGCAATATCTCCGCGCTCGCTGCGATACCGGACCTTTCTGTCACAGTAACGGTCGGCCGTTGCCAATTCAGTTCTTCCAGCTCACCGTGCCTCGGCCGGATCGCGAAATCGGAGTATTCGAGCATGTCCGCATCCAATGCGCCGTCACCTGCCGAGATCACGACTGCGGATTGATCCAGATCACCCGACTCGACCAGTCTGCGGCGCACCTCTGCCAGTGCGCGTGACTTCGACACGGCGTCGGGCATCGTGTAGATCTTCCGGCCTTGACGCGAAACGTTCCAGCCCCGCGTCACGCACCAGTGATTCCATTCGGTTTCGAATTCACTCGGCATCACAGCCAGATCGACGACCAGGTACGGAAACAGGTCGTCGGCAACACGAATGGAGCTGACCCAGCTCGAGTCGATCCGCGATTCCAGTTCCGCCTGAACCTGCGGCAACTCGGCGCCGGACTTGCTGGTCGAACGGTCGATCTCGTTTCGCCACTCGCGATCGGCTTCGCCGTCCACCAGGATGTTTCCGCCGTTGCTCGTAATGGCGTACTTCCACGGTCCGCCGGGAAGATCGATCCGCTGGAACTGTGCGATGGTCCTGGTGGTTGTCGGAATCACCGGAACCCGCGAGCTCAGTGCGGTCAGCAGTTCGATCGATTCGACGCTCATGTGTGAGAGCGGACCGCCGTTGTAGTACTCGACGCACAACGGGCTCGGCGCCGAATCCAGGTCGGAGCCACTGGGATCGCCGCCGATCGCGGCCTGCGAATAGATCATCGTGCGGTCCAGATCCGTAGCGATCAGGACCTGGGACGCAGCGGTGTCCGCACGGCTCACGTGATGTCCTTGATCAGCCCGACACACGAGTAGGCGAGGTCGGGCACCACCTCGACCGGAACCCCGCGGGCCTGCGCCAACAACCGAATGTGTGCATGCTCCGGGGCGTCGAGTTCACGCACCAGAACCTTCCAGGGGAGCCGGCGCAGCAACACCCTGGTTGTTTCTCCGACACCGGGTTTGACGAAGTTGACCGTCGAGATCCCGTACTCGGCCTGCACCTTCTCCACCGACTCCCAGCCGGCCCAGGTCGGCGTCCGATCGGAATCGAGCACTGCAGCAAGAGAATCCGCTGCGTCGCCGCGAACGGAGTCGAACTCGACCGAGACCACGTCGAGCAACCGATTGGAGACGTCGACGTCGGCGAGGTCGGCGTAGAACTTGGCGCCGTGGAAATCGCCGGGCCCGATAAGGGTGTCGTTGAGGACTGTTCGTGAGACCAAGCCGGACACCGTCGAATTGAGGCACGCCGACGCGATCAGGAAGTCGTCGCGGGTTCCGTACGTTCGCACGCAGTGGCCGGGGTCGGCGAGAACAGCCAGATCGGAGTCGAACTTGGCTCCACCCGCCTCGTGGTACTCCGTCAACGCTGCGTCGAGTTCGCGGGCGATGGCGCCCTTACCTGTCCAGCCGTCGACGAAGACGACGTTCTCCGAGTCGTGATGGTGCGCAAGATAATCGAGTGCGACGGAATCGATACCCTTGCCGCGGACGATAGACACTGCATAGTGCGGCAACGTGAGCCCGCGGGTCTGCTGGGCCCAGCGCCGCATCAGAATCCCGATCGGTGTTCCGGCCCGGGCGAGTGAGACCAGCGTGATGTCACTCCCCCGCTCGGCCAAGACCAAGTCCATCACGGTCCCGACAGCGCGCGCCAACCGTGGAGCGCTCTCGGCGAGCACCGTCTCGAACAGATCCCGGTATGTCTGATCGGGTTGGTACTCGATGGGAAGCGACTCGGCATAGTGCGCCTCACCCGACTGAATACGCTTCTCGCGCACGGATACATCCGCTTCGAGATCCACGTGCGAAAGATCTTTGAGCAGCCACTTCACTTCGCCCGGCGCGTACGAACCGAATTCGGGCCCGACCAATGGTTCGTTCATGACGAGCCTCCTGCTCTGGATTCTCGCAGCGCCGACGGATCGGCCCCGCGAACGGTGGCGACCAGGACGTCGGTGCCGGAGTTCCGCAGCACCTCGATCACCCCGTCCATCGCCGTCAACCGATCGGTATCGGCGGGCTCGTCCACGACGAGCAAGGCAAGGGCGTCGACCGCCGCGTCAGGCCACTGCGCGTTGTAAACGTATCGAGGTTCGTTCTCGCCCAGTTCCGGTGCCGGAAAGGTGAACCCGCGACGCAGCGGGTATCCCGGCACGTCGACGACGTAGGCGGGTGAACGCGTCGTGGTCTGGTAACGAACCGCTCGCCCAGAGCTTTCCAAGCCCGCGGCGATGCGCAGTGGCAGGTACATCAACTCCTCGTGACCGATCACGATCACAGCACGCGACGCGTCGATCGACGATCCGAGAATGGACACCGCTGCCGCGACGGCTGACTCGAATGCCGCGGTGTCGCCATCGAGAAAACCGTGCCGGCCACCGTCGGGGACTTGCGCGGGCCACGGCAGATCCATCCGAGACAGCGTGCCGCGGCGATCACCGATCGGGTTGAGGTCTGGAGCATCCAGCGCCGTGACGCGCTCGGTCAGGCCGTCGGGCAGGACCGTCGAACCCGAAGCGAGAGAGACGTAGTCGATTCGTACACCCAGTTCCGTGGCCGCGGCTTCGCTGGCGGCTCGGTGTTCCTCGGTTCTCATGTCCACCAGCGAGGCCACGACATAGCGGCTGCGCGGGCATTGCCCGTGCAGTGCCCGGATGGCATCGATCGCGGTGGCACCGGTGGAGATCTCGTCGTCGACGAGGACCAGTGGCAGGTCGTTCTCGAACAGCTCGGCGGACGTCGGCTGCATCAGATGGCTCGTGGCGTGCGAGTGCCCCTCCTCGAACCCGGCGAGCGTCGTAGCACCTGGCACGTCGCGACGAGTCGAGTGCAGGTAGCAGTGAGCGCGCAGACGGGCCGCAACGCAATGACCCAAACCTGTTGCGGTTTCGGCAAACCCGAGCACGACGACGTCGACACCCTCACCGAGGGTTGTCCGCACCAGATCGCCGAGGTCGTCGGCAGCACCGATGACCACGGACGGCTCGGTGGGCACGTGCTTTCCCAGCACAGTGGACACCAGCAGGTGAGCGCGACGCGGATTCCGCCGAAGACCCGGGATCACCAGATCGGGCACCGAATGCCCGAGCGACGAATCACCGTGAACGAGGTCCAAGCCGAATTCTGCTGTAGCCCAGGGAACGTCCCGGGACTGGACAACCTCTGTCATCGATCGACCAACGCCGTCAGCAACTCGACGAACGTGATGCCCTTGTTGGTCACACCGAACACGTGAGCGCGGAGCGCAGTCTGATGGGCCCAATTGCGATGCGGCTTCATCTCGTTCATCTTGTTCCGGTAGCCGGAGGCCTGCACTCCCCCGGCGTCGGCACCGAGAATGTCGAGGGCATCGTGATATTCCTCGTGCGTGACCGCGGACAGTGCATTGACCGCCGCGACGTGCGACGGGTGGATGACCGTCTTGCCCTGGATTCCGTTGGCGCGGTCCAGCGCGATCTCACGGAGCAGACCGTCGAGGTCGCGGCTGACGAGATGCTGACGGAACCGGACGGCGTCGTGTTCCTCGAACGGGGTGGCGCGCAGCATCGGCCGGAACATGCGTTCGTGATCGGCGAAGTACTCCCACACCGGCCCGGTGATGACAAAACCCGAACCGTCGGCGCGGCCGAGGTAGTTGACGATGTCGGCGATGACGTCGACAACCACGCGCACGTCGTAGATGGTCAGATCGCGGTCGCGGCGGATACCGAAGGTGCTGCACATGTCGGTGGCGCCGATGCGGACGGCAAGGATGCGCTCGCGGTGTTGCGCGAGAATCCCACTGATGGTGCGCAATTCGAGATCACGTGTATCGCGGTGAACCAGCGCGGGTGATTCGAGTACCGGCATCGCGTAGAGATGCTTACCCAGCAGCTCGGATGCGTCCGCGACGGCGTCGAGAAACACGGGGCCAGACTCGCTGCCGAACTTCGGGATGACGAACCCGGTGAGCGCGGCGCGCCCCTCGGTCAACGACGCGGCGACCTTGTGGATGTCCGCGACTTCACGAACCCGCACGAACAGCAGCATGCCGACGGCGTCGGTGGACGCGATCTTGTCGAGAGCGTCAACCGCGTTCGCTCGCGCTGACTCCACCTCGTGATCCGCGACGGCGTCCTCGAGATCGAGCACCATCGAGCTGACGCCCTCGGACGCACGCTTGACCACGATGTCGGCCAACCCGGCTCGGGTGGCAGGAACGTAGAGAGTTGCACCCAGAGCAATCGCGAGCAGATCCCTCTCGTCGGAATCCGCGAACGATCGAGGCGCATGCAGGAACAGTTGCTCCCGCACCTCGTCCTCGAGATGTTGAAAGTGCTGCATTTCTCTTCTCTCTGTAACCGCAATCAAGTCCATGAAACGACCCCCTGTGACAACGCGTCGAGCAACTCCGATCCCCCGATCGGCCCGACCATTCAGTTTTTGCCGGCTCGCGCCCGCATCTTCTCGACAACTTCGGTGATGAACGTCGATACCGAGTCCAGCTGTAATACATACGACCAGTAGTCCGGATGAGTTCCCGACAGTGACGCACTCGCTCGCTCGATCCTTGCTAGTTGAGCATCGAGTACGGAGCCCCACTCCGCCACCAACCCTTGGTTAACAGCGAACATCTGGGCGTCTTTCAGCCGGAAACGAACCTCACGTTCCTTTTGGCTCGGATCTGCCCGAACTGCACGCAGAGTAGCGAGACGGTCCGTCACGGCGTCGGCACACGCTTCGGCGTCGGCGAGGTGCACGCGGGCTTCGGCCATCAAAGCGAGTGCATGTTCGGGGTTTCCCGCAGCCAGCGACTGCTTCGCTTCCTTGAGATCGATGTCGGCCTGATCGATATGCGCTCGACTGCGACTGCTGTTGTCGACGAGGTCAGCGGAACTCGCGGCGTTGAACTCGCGCAGCAGTGCGGAATACGCCGGGTCGAGGCGGTCCACTCGTGTGCGCACTGCCGACAACCTGGTCGAGACCGAGGAGATCGTCATCTCGGCACGGTGCTGGGTCGACGGGGCTTCTGCCAATGCTTCCTCGAGCGCCGATACCGCTACGCGGACACTCTCGGCGCGCGTGCGGACTGCGTCGGCGCGACCGGATGAGCGCGCGTTGTCGAGCGCTGCAACCGCGTCGTCGAGGTGTTCGGAGGCCGTCACCACCGACGGGTACTCGCGATAGCGCTGATCGGTGGCAGCAAGTTTTTCCCGGGCGGCGTTTGCCAGGGTTCGGGCCTGTTGGCCGAGGACGGGAATGGCGGACATCGTGACCGTCGCCTGCTCGAGGTGCGCACGATGCCCGTTGTAGAAGGCGTCGACGCCCTTCGCCGCCTCGACGAGTTCGGCTACCGACTTTTCGAACGCCGCCCGAGCACCGTTCGGGTTCTGGTGGAGTACCTGATCGTTGCCATAGCGCTCGGAGGTGTCGAGGTAGTCCGACGCAGCCTGGAAGCACCGATCCCGAACGGGTTCCCACGCAGCGCGCAACCCTCGCTCGGGATACAGCTCGGCGGAAGCGTCGACTGCTGCCGACGCGATGGTCTGCCGCTTGTCCATGTCGAGGAACGCCGAAACCATGGCCGTCTGCGCCTCCCGCGCACGACTGACCGACTCCCCCACTCTTGCCCCCCGATTGAAGCGCTCCGACCATCTTCCCACCACGATTGAATCCTACGGGTCCAGCACTTCGCTTCTCGGTTCGTAATTCTGCTGTTACGGCGAACACACCGGAACTGCGGTTAGGGTGGTGGAGGTAAACACACTCCCAAGACGACTTCGCGTCGTAGTGGGCCTTGTCTCTCCTCTTGAAAGGACCCCTGAATGGGCGTCAGCTTGACCAAAGGCGGCAATGTCTCTCTCACGAAGGAGGCCCCGAACCTGACTGCAGTGGTCGTCGGCCTGGGCTGGGACGCGCGTTCCACCACCGGAGCTGCTTTCGACCTCGACGCCAGCGCAATCGGCGCAGGCTCGAACAAGAAGGTCCTCTCCGACCAGCACTTCATCTTCTTCAACAACCTCCGCTCGCCCGACGGCTCGATCGAGCACAAGGGTGACAACACGGACGGCGAAGGCGAAGGCGACGACGAGCAGATCGACGTGAACCTCGCAGCGGTTCCCGCCGAGATCGAAAGCGTTGTCTTCCCCGTCTCGATCTACGACGCAGAGGCTCGCTCGCAGTCCTTCGGCCAGGTCCGCAACGCGTACATCCGCGTCGTCGACAAGGCCAACGGCAACGAGCTCGCTCGCTACGACCTCTCCGAGGACGCTTCCACCGAAACCGCCATGGTCTTCGGTGAGCTGTACCGCAACGGTGCAGAGTGGAAGTTCCGCGCAATCGGCCAGGGTTACGCATCCGGCCTGTCCGGCATCGCGCGCGATTACGGCGTCAACGTCTGATCTTAGCTCTCGACGAGCTGACTCGGGGAAGGTTCCGCAGTAGTCTGTGGAACCCTCCCCGTTTTCACGTTCGGATGCGGTGAGAGACCGCTTGCAGTAACCACTCTGCATTGACCAACTAGAAAGGGCCACGCTCCGTGGTACTGCGAATATTCGGTTTATCCATCGCAATTTCGATCCTCGCGATGATCGTTGCGTTCATCTACGGCGGACCCGAGGCACTGTTCCTCGTCATCATCCTGTCGATTCTGGAAATCTCGCTTTCCTTCGACAACGCCGTCATCAACGCCACTGTTCTGCAAAGAATGAGTGAATTCTGGCAGAAGATCTTCCTCACCATCGGCGTCATCATCGCCGTCTTCGGTATGCGTCTGGTGTTCCCGCTCGTGATCGTCTGGGCTGCATCCGGTCTCGGACCCGTAGCCGCACTCGACCTCGCACTGAACCCGCCTGCGGACGACGCCGCGTACTTCGCCAACGGCGAGCCGAGCTACGAAACCATCCTCACCGACGCTCACCCGCAGATCGCTGCCTTCGGCGGCATGTTCCTGCTGATGCTCTTCCTCGGATTCATCTTCGAAGAGCGTGAGATCACCTGGCTGTCCTGGCTGGAGAAGCCCCTCGCTCGCATCGGCAAGCTCGATCAGCTCTCCGTCGTCGTGGCCGGCATCGTCCTGGTTCTCAGTGGTTCTTTCCTCGCTGCTGACGACAAGGTTTCCACCGTCATGATCTCGGGCGTTCTGGGCATGATCACCTACATCGCGGTCAACGGACTGGGTGAACTGTTCAACCTGCCGGAAGAAGGCGAAGAGGAAGAAACCGCCAAGTCCGGCGGCCCCACGCAGCTCGCGAAGGCAACCGGCAAAGCCGGCTTCTTCCTGTTCCTCTACCTCGAGGTCCTCGACGCGTCCTTCTCCTTCGACGGCGTCATCGGCGCATTCGCCATCACCGCAGACCCGATCATCATCGCCCTCGGCCTCGGCTTCGTCGGCGCGATGTTCGTCCGTTCCATCACGGTCTTCCTGGTCCGCAAGGGCACGCTCTCCGATTACGTCTACCTCGAGCACGGTGCGCACTGGGCCATCGGCGCTCTGGCCGTCATCTTGATGGTGTCCATCGGCGTTCACATCAACGAGATCATCACCGGCCTGGTCGGTGTCTTCTTGATCGGCGCTGCTTTCATCAGCAGCCTCATTCGCAACAAGCGAATCGCGAACGCAGATCCGAAGTTGGACGAGAACACTCCGGCAACTGTCTGACGTTCTTTCTCGAAACGCCCGCGACCAATTGGTTGCGGGCGTTTTGTTTGTTATGCCTGAATTGAAACTCTCTGCATTCACAGCCGCGCGCCAATTGTTCAGCCGCGCGTCAAATTCAGCCTGCGGGTGAACAATTGCCCTGCGGGTGCGAAACCGCACAAATCTCGACCCACCCCGGCACAATCAAGAGGCGAAATCCGATTGTGCACAGTGATGAGGGGGAAAGTCGTGGAAGACCAGTTTCTGTCCAAAGGCCAGAACATCGAGCTCCCCGACGAACTCGATCAGATCGACATCGTGATCACCTGGGACAATACGGAATTCGGTGTCGATGCCTCGGCATTGCTTCTGGGTGCCGACGGAAAAGTCAGGTCCGACGCGGACTTCGTCTTCTACAACCAACAGGAATCTGCTGACGGCTCGGTTCGCTATCTCGGCCGCCGCGAAGCCGAATCCGGCCCGCACGAGCGCCTCCTCGTCCACCTCGCTGCTGTACCCGAACAGGTCGATGCGATCGCGTTGGTAGGCAGCGTCGACTCCGGCTCTTTCGGAGACCTCGGCAAACTTGCGCTCCAACTGGTCGATTCCGGCGGCTCTCCTATCGCCGAATACGTCACCGCCGACGCATCCACCGAAACCGCCTTCGTCTTCGGTCAGGTCTATCGGCGCAACGGGAAGTGGAAACTTCGCGCCATCGGCCAAGGTTGGGCTTCAGGACTCGCCGGGCTCGCCGAAGACTTCGGAGTCGACGTGAGCGAGGATGCCCCCGTCGAGGAGCCGTCGTCACCTGAGCTGGAGACACCCCAACCGATATCGGAATCCGATCCACCAGTCACCGAACCCACGACGCCACCAAAGCCCGCACGGCAGCGCGGGGTTCGTACAGCGAAGCCCGTGCCCAAGAAGGCTCCACTACCCGAATTCAAGCACGCCGAGTCCGAGACCTGGCAACCTGCACGACTCTTCTCGGTGATCGGCGTCGGAACCGGCGAGGAACAAGAACGACGCACGACGTCGGCATTGGTTTCCACGATGCAAGCGGTTCCGTTGTTTGCGCGGGCGGTTTCGTCCCGTGTGGGCGCACCGGCCGGCTCGTTCGAGGGCTATGTCGAAGTTCCCTACGTCAAAGGTGAATCTCGGGTGATCCCGGATGCGGTGTGGCGCATCGCCCGCGGAAGCCGGCTCTGGACCGGTTTGCTCGAGGCAAAGACTGGAGCAGGCACCCATACCCGAGAGCAGCTCGAAAACTATCTCGACCTCGCGAAGAAGAACAAGTACGACGTCGTGATCAGCCTGTCCAACGACTTGCCTGCCGGCGCCGGCGAATTACCCGTCGAGGTGGACAAGCGCAAGCTCACCAAAGTTGCGCTGCGGCATCTGTCTTGGGCAGAAGTCATCCACGAGGCCCGGATGGTGCTCTCGCACGGCGGAATCGACAATCCTCTGCAAGGTTGGATTCTCAGCGAATTTCTCCGGTACATCGAACATCCCAAGTCAGGGGCCGAGGAGTTTGTCGACATGGGTCGTCACTGGGTATCGATACGCGATTCCGTCAGCGCCGGGACTCTACGTCCTGGAGATCCGAAGGCAGCGGCGGTCGCTCAGTCGTGGATCGCGCTCGCACGAAATCTTGCGCTGCGGTTCACAGCTGATCTCGGTGTCATCGTCAAACATGTGTTGCCCCGCCGGGTAGTCAACGACGCGGAAGCGCGTACCGCGCTGACGGTCAATGAATTGGCGAACGACGGCACCTTCAGCGCCACCCTCCGGATCCCCGACGCAGCCGGAGAGTTACGGGTTACCGCTGATTTGAGAACCAACAAAGTGAGCTGCAGTACATCGGTTTCCGCTCCTGACGAAGGTACCGCAGGAAAACGGGTTACTTGGGCTTTGCGTCAATTGAAAAATGCACCCGAGGACTTGTTGGTCGAAGCGTTATTCACCGGTCCTGCCGCGTCGACATGCGAGATTCTTACATCGGCCCGAGCAACACCGCGTCTACTGACGGACGGGCAAGGCGGTCAACTCACTTCATTCGTGCTGACACAGTCCTTCCCCCTCGGCAGCAAGCGTGCGGGCACTGCTGCAAGTTTCATCAGCAGCGTCACAAGTTCAGCCGAGGTGTTCTATTCCGAAGTCGTTCAACCACTCCGGGAATGGGTCCCCGCCGCACCTAAAGCGTCCGATCTCCCTCGTGAAGAACAAGTCGATAACGAAGACTGAAATTGAACGAGATAGTCATAGAGCGCGCAACGGACGAGGACGCCGCGGAAATCCTTGTTCTACAACGCTGTTGCTGGGTCTCGGAAGCAATCTCGAACAACAGCATGGACATACCCCCGCTCCACGAGGACCTACCTACGGTCCGAGCCTGGGTTCAGGAGTCGACTGTCTGGACCGCACGACGCGGCGGCCGACTCGTCGGGGCCGTCCGCGGCACAGCCGACGGAACCGCATGGCAGATAGGGCGCCTCATGGTGGCACCGGACCTGGCGGGCAACGGCCTCGGCCGACGCCTCTTGCAGCACGTGGAACAGAACGCTCCGGAGCACACCACAAGTTTCGAGCTGTTCACCGGAAGCAAGAGCGTGCGGAACATTCGCGTGTACACCCGAGCGGGCTACTCCCAATTGCCGCCGGACCCCAGCCACATCCCCGGAGTCGTCTACCTGTCCAAGCCGAACGCCATCAACTCCGAGTGAACGGCGATACTGACTTCTGTGGTGAACATTCGCGTCGCAGCGCAGACAGACTTGCCGTTCTTACGTGAGCACGACTCACACATCGCAGCCGAGGAACTCGCGTCAGTGATCCAACGCGGCCGGATACTCGTCGCCGAGGACAGCGGGAAACCAATCGGATGGCTCCGCTGGGGCTTGTTCTGGGACGAGATTCCGTTCATGAACATGCTGACCGTCCTGTCTTCGAACCGCGGCCAAGGCATCGGGCGCGCTTTGGTCACAGATTGGGAAAAACGCATGAGCCGCGCGGGACACTCGCAGGTCCTCACCTCGACACTCGCCGACGAATCAGCCCAGAACTTCTATCGCGCAATGGGATACACCGACGCGGGAGTTCTGTTACTCCCAGGCGAGCCCTCCGAAATCTTCCTACGCCGAGACCTCGAGCCTGCGCCCGATCTGACCGATCCCCACATTACCCGCGAGTAATATATGGTGGTCGTCACACCGCGATCTCAGGGTGGGGCGTGGCACACCAATGTGGAGGACGAGTATGTCGTCAAGGGTCTTATCTCGCACAGTTGTCGGAGTACTCGCGGTTGCACTGACAGGCGTCGGTGCACCGGCAGCACTCGCGCAGCCGGCTCTTGCCCAGTCCCCTGATGACAGTTTCTACAGCTACGAGGGCGCGGCGCCTCTCTCGTCGTACGCTCCAGGCGCGGTCCTCGAGACTCGCACCGTGCCGTACACCATTCTCAACATCCCGACCCCGATACAGGCAGTGCAGGTTCTCTACCGATCAACCGACGCCCTCGGTCAGCCGTCGGCCAACGTCACCTCGATCCTGCGCCCGGCCAACGCTCAACCGGACAAAGTTGTTTCGTACCAATCCTTTTACGATTCACTGAACCCCGACGACAGTCCGTCGCGGGCTATCGCGGGTAACACCCCGATCGGAGATTGGACGCCGAGTGGGCGTAATTTCAACGTCGGCGGAACCTTCACGTCCATCGAGGCAGCCTTGTTCGGGCCGCTCTTCGCCCTCGGCTACACGATCGTCGTCCCGGACACCGAAGGCCCGGATGCAAACTTCGCTGCCGGACCCGAATACGGGATGATGACGCTCGACGCTCTGCGTGCGGCCAAAGACGTCCCGGAAACCGGAATCACCGACGACGCAGAGATCGCGCTGATGGGGTACTCCGGCGGAGCGATCGCCACCAACTGGGCTTCGATCCTCGCTCCCGCGTACGCACCGGAGATCAACGACAACTTGATCGGTGCCGCGCAGGGCGGCGTGCTGGTCAATCCGGCTAACAACCTTCGCTACGCGAGCGGAAGCATCGGGTGGGGCGGCGTCGTCGGCATGGCTATCGTCGGCGTTGCGCGTTCGTACGACATCGATTTCGGAAAGTATCTCAGTGACCGTGGACGCGACGTCATGGCTCGACTCGAAGACGCGTCCATCGGCAATGTGCTGGCACAGTACCCCGGTCTGACCTGGCAGGAACTGGTCAAGCCCGAGTACGCCGATCCCAATACGGTTCCCGAGTACGTCGATGTCGTGAACAAGATCAACATGGGCACCGCAGCCACACCGACGATTCCGATGTTCATCGCCCAGGCAGCCAACGGCACCATCGAGGGCACCCAACCCGGTGGCCCCGGCGTCGGAGCGGGCGACGGCGTCATGATCACGGGCGACGTCCGTACCCTCGCACGCAAGTATTGCGACGCCGGCCTGCCGATTCAGTACGACCAGTACGACACCATCAGCCACTTCCTCGGCGCCATGCTCTGGCTCCCCGGTGCGCTCACCTGGATCGACGACCGATTCACCGGCAAGCCTGCTCCGTCGAACTGCGCGAATATCGCACCGGGGAACTCTCTTGCGCCGCAGGAACATGCACGCTAGCTGACCGAGACCTCGAATCTACTTCGACGGCTCCACCTCCCAGCGAACGTGAGTCACCAACGGTTCCAGGCTAAGCCGGCTGACGGCGGATTCCAGGAGTCCGTCGTCACGCTCTGCTGCGGCCAATTCCGCGACCACTCGTACGCGGTCGCTGTCCGGGATGTCGAAGGACTGCACTGACCGGAGCTGGAACTCCGGCCTCGAAATGGACTGCACGGTAAGCCCTCTGATGTGAGCTTCGGCGTCACCGTGGCAGGTCACCTCGAAGGTGTAGTCAGCCGGCGGTTCCTCGCGTCCGGTGCGGGCAGGCTGGTGATCCATCATCCGGCCCAACGGCCTCAACAACGTATTCGCCAACATGATCGCACCGGCACCGAACACCGCCACCCAGTACATTCCGCCGCCCGCCAGCGCGCCGACGGCGGCCGTGGCCCACAAGGTTGCGGCGGTGTTCAGGCCGGTGACGGAGGCTCCCTGCTTCATGATCACCCCGGCACCGAGGAAGCCGATCCCCGAGACGATCTGCGCTGCGACGCGCGTCGGATCAGCGTCCGGCCCCTGAAACCCGTACGCGCCCATGATGACGAAGAGCGTCGCACCCAAGCTCACCAACGCGTTGGTTCGCAAACCCGCCATCCTTGCGCGCCATTGCCTTTCGATCCCGACGGCAGCGCCGAGGACGAGTCCGAGCGCTATCCGCACAAGGATGACGTGGATTTCCACGGTGAACTCCTAGAGCCAGGTCGCGAATCGACGGATGAACATTCCCTTGGCCACCTGCGTGACGACGCAGTAAGCCGCGAGAGTGAGGACCAACCACGGGAAGTAGTTCCACGGCAGTGAAACCAACCCGAGGGAATGGCCCCAGGACGTGAACGGGAACACCAGCGCGAAGACGCAGGCGGCGCCCGTGCTGAGCAGTACCGGAAGCGAAGCACGCGACTGGATGAACGGGATCTTGCGGGTGCGGATCATGTGAACGATCAGCGTCTGCGAGATCAACGACTCGATGAACCAACCCGATTGGAACAGCGCTGCATGCTCGGGAGAGTTGGCAGCGAACACGAACCACATCAGCGCGAAGGTCGAGATGTCGAAGATCGAACTGATCGGGCCGATGAACACCATGAACCGGCGAAGGCTCTTGGTCTCCCACTTGCGGGGCTTCGCGAGGAAGTCGTCGTCGACACGGTCCCACGGGATCGTGAGCATCGAGAGATCGTAGATCAGGTTCTGCAACAACAGAACTACGGGAATCATGGGGATGAACGGCAGCAAGGCGCTGGCGACGAGCACGGAGAAGACGTTCCCGAAGTTCGACGACGCAGTCATCTTGATGTACTTCTGGATGTTTCCGAAGGTACGACGCCCTTCGATGACTCCTTGTTCGAGTACGCCGAGGTCCTTCTCCAGCAAGATGATGTCCGCGGATTCGCGGGCGATGTCCGCCGCTGTGTCGACGGAGATGCCGACGTCCGCCGCCCGAAGTGCGGGTGCGTCGTTGACACCGTCACCAAGGAAACCAACCGTGTGGCCGACCCGGCGCAGCGATTCGACAATGCGTGCCTTCTGCATCGGATCCGTCTTCGCGAAGACGGTTGTCCGCTGCACCAACTCGTCGAGGGCGTCGTCGTTCAACGCTTCGATCTCGGCGCCGGAGACCACGGTCCCGACATCGATACCGACTTTGCCGCAGACGGTTTCGGCGACCAGTTCGTTGTCACCCGTCACTACCTTGACCGCGACTCCGTGGCTCGCGAGGGCTTCGATCGCCCCGGCCGCAGATTCCTTCGGCGGGTCGAGGAAGGCCAGCAGTCCGACCAGGGTCATGCCCTCTTCGTCGGCCGTCGAGTACTCGCGGCGCTGCTCTTCGACGACTGTCTTGGTTGCCACCGCAAGCACTCGCTTGCCCTGACCGTTCAGTTCCGCGACCAGACGGTCGACTCGGGCCAGCCATCCCGGCGTCAATTGGTGGGTCACCCCGTCCAGTTCCACCGATTCACAGACCGAAAGGAGCTCTTCCACTGCACCTTTGGTGACGATCAGATCGGCGTCGCCGTGGTCGACCACCACGGAGAGTCGACGGCGCTTGAAGTCGAAGGGAATCTCGTCCACCAACCCGTGCCGACGCGAGATCTCCTCGACCACTTCGGGACCGGCGGCCTCGATCACCGCGTCGTCGAGAAGACTGCGCAATCCGGTCTGATTCACGGAATTGACTGCCGCGAGACGCAATACGTCCTCGGACTTACGTCCGGCAGTATCGAGATGCTCACCGAGAACGATGCGGTCCTCGGTGAGAGTTCCGGTCTTGTCCGTGCACAGAACGTCCATGGCACCGAAGTTCTGAATCGCGTTGATCTGCTTGACGATCACCTTCTTGCGCGACATGTGGAGCGCACCCTTGGCCAGGTTCGCAGTCACGATGAGCGGCAACATTTCGGGGGTCAACCCCACCGCGGTGGCGACGCCGAAGAGTAGTGCTTGGCTCCAGTCCTTGGTCAGTCCGTTGATGATGAACACCGCGGGAACCATGATCAGCATGAACTTGATCAGCAGGTAGCTGACACTGCGCACCCCGACGTCGAAGCTGGTTTCGGGTCGCTTGGACGCCAATTGTGCTGTCATGGCGCCGAAGTAAGTCCGCTTGCCGGTGTGCACCGCGACGGCGGTGCCGCTGCCCGACACGACGGAAGTACCCATGAATCCGATGTTCTCGGCCTCGAGCAGCCGATCGACGTCGATCCCCGTCGACGGTTCCGCCGACTTCTCGGCCGGCATCGACTCACCGCTGAGCATTGACTGATTGACCTGTAGATCTTTGGCCCGGATGATGCGGACATCGGCCGGGATCATGTCGCCTGCGGCAAGCTGGACTACATCACCTGGCAGTAGCTGCTCGATCGGAATCTCAGCCGTGACCACGGTGTTGTTGATCTTGCGAGTGGCCGCGACAGTTGTCGTGACCATGGCCTTGAGTGCCTCGGCAGCCCGAGTCGAACGGTATTCCTGCCAGAACCTCAGGGACACACTGACAAAGATCATCAGCCCGAGGGTGATGATGCCCTCGTAGGAGGGACCGTCTTCCGGGTCTGCCCACACCACGTCGGTCCCGACCATGATCAGGGCGAGGAACACCAGAATCAAGATGAACGGATTCTTGAAAGCTTGCGCGAACTGCACGATCGCCGGTGCCGGGCGGTCGTGGCGGACATCGTTGCGCCCGTATCGCCGACGAAGATCGTCGATCTGATCGTCACGAAGGCCGTTGGCCGTCGTGGTCAGATCTGCGAGAACGGTGCGCGTGTCCGAGGCCGAGTAGTCGACCAATTCCTGTGCGCTTTCTTTTGCCAGGACCGTTGAAGGTGTTTGTTGTGCACTGTTTCTCGTGGGCCGTGGCCGCAATGCGAGAACGGAAAATGACATGACGAATCTCCTCGACTGCCAGCGTGCACGGGACAGTGCCAGTGCATGAGGGCAGCAGAATGCGCTGAACGACAACGGAAGTCGTCAGCGGACGCGACAAAGCCGCGCAGATGAAACCGAGGGTGCGAAGGTCAGAGACTGACGAGCAAAATGCCGGGGTGAGCACCGTCGGTAAGAACAGAAGGATGGGTCGAATATCGACTCGGCGGGTCGTCCACGATGGCCACCTCCTGAAAGTTCGGGGCGTCCGTTGACGCCACACAAAGTACATGCGCACAGCACACGCCAGGAGAACCGAATATCGACGTACTCTCGCCTTCGCCGGAAGAAACCGGCATCAAGCTGCGAAAACACCTCCACGTCCGAGTTTTGGCACTGCACGACGTGTCCCGATCAAGACCGGGAAGCCACTTTGGATCACCCCTTAAGCCGGGGAGATCTGTCCTAACCTTGGGCGTCTCTCGACGTCGTGAGATCAGTGGCCTGTGTTCGTGCAGAAGCCTCACCTAACGAGGTACTGCACCCAGAGGGTAGTTCTCAAATCTGTTGCCTGTCAACCGAGCAACTCAGACGGCGGGCAATCCTGCCCGTGCGACGGCGCCGGCGAAGAGTGCCGTCACGGCGGCACCCATCACGCTCTGATCAACTTCTTCCGGATCCACCGAGTGCTCGAGAACGAGCCCGGATATCAAGGCCATCAACGAGATTGCAGTGGTCCGCACATCGAAGGAATCGTCCACTCCCCATTCGCGGGCACGTTCACCGATCAACTCCACGAGTTGACTGCGCAAGTGGCGACGCTCACGTAAGTACGCCTGAGCGATCTGCGGATCACGTCCGGCGAGCACTCCGAATTCGAGGACGAGCAGTGACCACCCCGGGTCGTCGACCATCCACGTTGCAATGGCCTCGCCACCTTTGCCCGCCGCGTCGGCCGGGTTCATCCCGGCGATCTCGGCAAGCACACGGCCGGCCAGTTCGAGAGACCGTTGCGCGAACAGTTCGGCGAACAGATCCTGTTTCGACTCGAAGTTGGAGTAGACAGCCCCCTTGGTGAAGCCCGCTCGGCGAGCAACTTCAGTGAGACGTGCAGCACTGAATCCGCGCTCCGCAAACTCTTCCGCCGCAGCGTCGAGCAGTCTTTGCCGCACCACGTCACGTCCGGGGCGGGTTACCGGCGTCCAGTCCGGTTGACGAGATTCAGTCACGATACCTAGAGTATTCAATACCTCGGGTATTGACAAGCTCTTTACTTTCGACAAGATCAGGACTCTTTCGTGACCACTACGCATCCGGCACACGCCGCACCAGACAACAGCTCCACCCACGACGAACACCACCACGACAATCTGCTGGTGAAATACGGCGCGCCCAAGGTGATGGCCGCGCTGTTCGTCGGCGTGCTCCTGCTGCAGATGGGCTTCATCCTCAGCTACGTCGCCGCCTTCCATCAGCCGACTCCGCGAGACATCGAAATCGCGGTCATCGCCGATCAGGGCACACCGGACGGCATGGATCAGCAGATCGCCGACAAACTCAACGCCATCGACGGCAGCCCGCTCGACGCTCAGGTGGTCGACAGCACGGCGACCGCTCGCCGCATGATCAACGACCGCGAGATCCAGGGCGCGTTTGTCATCAACCCGGCCGGACCGGACACCCTGATCACCGCGAGCGCGGGAGGCAGCTCCATCGCGACATCACTCGAAGCGGTGTTCACGAAGGTCGAGGCGACGCAGGACCGACAGTTCGTCGTCCGCGACGAGATCCCCGTCGGAGCACACGACAACCGCGGACTCTCCGGCTTCTACCTCTCGGTCGGCTGGGTCGTCGGCGGCTATCTCCTTGCGGCAGCCATCGGACTGTTCATCGGTGCGCCGAAGACCCTCCGCCAGGCAAGCGCACACACGGGCGTGATCGCGATCTACTCGATCATCTCGGGAGCCCTCGGCGCACTCATCACCTCACACGTGCTCGGAACTTTCGCGGGCCACTGGTTCCCACTCTGGATCCTGGGAACAGCCGTGGTGTTCGGCACCGCCATGTTCACACTCGGATTGCGCGCTGCCATCGGCGTTCTGGCAGTCCCGTTGGCTATCGCCGTCTTCGTGATTCTCGGCAATCCCAGTGCGGGAGGCGCATTCGGCTCCAACGTGATTCCCTCGTTCTATGCCGCCATCGGCCGATGGATCACACCCGGCGCCGGCACCGAAGGCGTGCGGAGCATCGTCTACTTCAACAACGTCGGCGTCGGCCAGCCTGCTCTGACGCTTTTCCTGTACGCACTGATCGGTGCGGTCATGCTGTTCGGCTTCACGATCCGTCGCAACCGAAAGTCCACCGACACGACGCCGACTCCAGCTGTGGCGAACGCCGACTAGTCCTAGTCTGAACTCATGACGAGCCTCCTCCACCCCAACGCCTCGCACGTCGCCGAAACACTGATCTCACGGGGTCACCACGGCGTCATCGTCACACAGCCCGAAGCCACGCACACCGCGGCCGAGGCAGCGGCGGCCGTCGGGGTGGAGGTAGGCGCGATCACCAAGTCGCTCGTGTTCCTTCTCGACGACGACCCGGTCCTACTGCTGGTCTCCGGCGCACATCAGGTCAATCTGAAAGCCACCGGCGAACGCCTCGAAGGCAAGCTCACGCGGGCGCCGCTGGAAATGGCGAAGTCGGCAACGGGCCAGCCGATCGGTGGGGTCGCTCCGCTCGGGCATCCCACCAACCTGCCCACCTACATCGATACTGCCCTCGAGCAGTACCCCGAATTGTGGGCTGCTGCCGGGCACCCGAACACGGTCTTTCGCACGACGTACTCCGAACTCCTTCGAATCACGGCCGGCCTCGCCGTCGACATGGACTGACGCACTTCAGCCAACCCGGTCCGAACCCACTCAGACGTGCGTCCACCTATAGTTGGACGCACCATGTGCACTGCAACCAGGACCCCGGCCGGTAACCACTGGCGTCGACGACACGTAGATCTGTGCCGCACCGACGCATGTCTGTGTATGCCGAGCGCAGTCACCTCGACCACACCGCACACCTCGAGTTCCAGCCGGAGAGTTCCCGTTGTCTGACAAGCCGAATGCCGTTTCCAGCCACACCACCCCCGACGTCCCCGAAGTAGCAGCGACGCCCGAGTTGTCCACCGGCATCTGCGCCGGTGACTACCGTGCAGCGCTTCGCCGCCACCCCGCAGGTGTCACCGTCGTGACCCTCGATTCGGGTACCGGCCCGGTGGGTTTCACCGCCACCTCGTTCTCGTCCGTCTCCCTCGAGCCGCCGCTCGTCTCGTTCAACATCGCGGAGACGTCGTCGAGCATCAATGCGCTCAAGGCAGCCGAGTCCTTGGTGATCCACCTTCTCGGCGAACATCAGCAACATCTGGCCCAGCGCTTTGCGCGTAGCGCCGATCAGCGTTTTGCAGACGAGTCACTGTGGGCAGTGCTCGACACCGGGGAGCCGGTTCTGCACGGCACCCCCAGCTGGATGCGCGTCAAGGTCGACCAGTTGATCCCTGTTGGCGACCACACGCTGGTCATCGGACTCGTCACGCGGGTTCACGCCGAAGAGGACGACGAATCCGCTGCCGCACCGCTGCTCTACCACGAGGGCAAGTACTACCGCCCCACTCCGTTAGGTCAATAGACAACTGTGCGCCTTTATTAACCGCCCGCGGTTAATAAAGGCGCACAGCAAGTTAGAGCGCTACGTACTTGGTATCGAGATACTCGTCGATACCCTCGGTTCCGCCTTCACGGCCGAAGCCCGATTCCTTCACGCCACCGAACGGCGCCGCAGCATCGGAGATCGCGCCGCGATTGACGCCGACCATGCCGGTGTCCAGCTTGGCCGAGACGCGCATCGCCCGGTCGATGTCGCGGGTGTAGAAGTACGCCACGAGGCCGTACTCGGTGTTGTTCGCAGCCGCGATCGCTTCGTCTTCGGTGTCGAAACCGACCACTGCCGCAACGGGTCCGAAGATCTCTTCCTTCAGCAGGCGCGCATCGGCGGGCACCTGATCCAGAACGGTTGGGGTGAAGAAGAAGCCGGCTCCTTCGGGCGCCGATCCACCGGTGCGAACGCGAGCGCCCTTGGACACGGCGTCGTCGACGAGTCCGGTGACGGTTGCGAGCTGCTTGGTGTTGATCAGCGGGCCGATGTTGGTGCCCTCGGCGTCACCGGCGCCCACCTTCAAGGCCGCAACCTCGGCGGTGAACTTGTCGGTGAACTCCTCGCGCACCGAGTTGGCGACGTAGATGCGGTTGGCCGCGGTGCAGGCCTCGCCGCCGTTACGCATCTTCGCGAGCATTGCGCCGTCGACAGCTGCGTCGATGTCGGCGTCGTCGAAGACGATGAACGGCGCATTGCCACCGAGTTCCATCGACGTGCGGAGCAGCTTGTCAGCAGCACCCCGCACCAACAGCTTTCCGACGCCCGTGGAGCCGGTGAAGGTGACCTTGCGCAGACGCGCATCTTCCATCAGCGGTCCACTGATGGAGGCCGCGTCGGACGTCGGGAGGATCGAGAGCACACCGTCGGGCAGACCGGCATCGGCGAACACCTGACCGAGGAGCTGCATGGTCAGCGGCGTGTCCTCGGCGGGCTTGACGATGATGGTGCAACCGGCAGCCAGCGCCGGTCCGATCTTGCGTGTGCCCATGGCGAGCGGGAAGTTCCACGGGGTGATCGCAAGGACCGGTCCGACGGCTTCCTTGGTGACCAGGATGCGACCGTTGCCGGCCGGAGCCTGCGTGAAACGTCCGCCGATGCGTACTGCTTCCTCGCTGAACCAGCGCAGGAATTCGCCGCCGTAGTTGACCTCACCGCGGCTCTCTGCCAACGACTTACCCATTTCCAGGGTCATCATCAGCGCGAAGTCCTCGGCGCGGGCGTGCAGCAATTCGAAGGCGGTGCGCAGGATCTCGCCGCGTACACGTGCCGGCGTGGCCGCCCAGTCTTCCTGCGCCGCAGCGGCGAGGTCGAGCGCACGGATACCGTCGGCAGCGGCGGCGTCGGCTACCTGGGCGAGTTCCTCACCCGTTGCCGGGTTGTAGACCGCAAAGGTCTTCTCGGCCGGGACGAGCTTGCCGCCGAGCCAGAGACCCTTGGGTACCGAGTCGAGAAGATCCGAGACGTTGGACATGTCAGTTCCCCTGTGCTGCAGTGCGAATAGCGGTCTCGAGGACGGTCAACGCGTCGTCGAGCAGCTCTTCGGAGATGACCAGCGGCGGGAGCAGACGGATGACGTTGCCGTAGGTACCGCAGGTGAGGATCACGACGCCGGCAGCGAGGCATTCGGCGGCGATCTTCTTGGTGATATCGGCGTCCGGCTCCTGCCCACCGGGCTTGACCAGCTCGATGGCGAGCATGGCGCCGCGACCGCGAACGTCACCGATGACGTCGAGTTCCTTTGCCAGTGCGTTCATTCGGCCGACGACGGTCGACTCGATGGTGCGTGCGCGGCCACAGAGGTCGAGCTCGCGCATCTGGTCGATGGACGCCAATGCAGCGGCGCAGGCGACTGGGTTACCGCCGTAGGTGCCACCGAGGCCGCCGGGGTGGACGGCGTCGATGAGCTCGGCGCGGCCCGTGACAGCGGCGAGCGGCATGCCGCCTGCGATGCCCTTGGCGAGAGTGACCAGGTCGGGGACGATGCCCTCGTGATCGCTGGCGAACCAGGCGCCGGTACGAGCGAAGCCTGCCTGAACCTCGTCGGCGATGAAGACGACGCCGTTCTCCTTGGCCCACGCGACGAGCGTCGGGAGGAATCCTTCTGCGGGAACGATGAATCCGCCCTCGCCCTGAATGGGCTCGATGAGGATGGCGGCCGTGTTGGCAGCACCGACCTGCTTCTCGATCATCGTGATGGCGCGCTGTGCGGCCTGCTCACCCGTGATCTTGGAGCCGTCGACGTTGAGGCCCTCGCGGTACGGGTAGGACATCGGGACGCGGTAGACCTCGGGGGCGAACGGACCGAAGCCGCTCTTGTACGGCATGGACTTCGATGTCAGTGCCATCGTGAGGTTGGTGCGGCCGTGGTACGCGTGGTCGAAGACGACGACTGCGTCGCGACCGGTTGCGTGACGGGCGATCTTGACGGCGTTCTCGACGGCTTCTGCGCCGGAGTTGAACAGCACGGAACGCTTCTCGTGGTCACCGGGGGTGAGCTCGGCGAGACGCTCGGCGACCTCGACGTAGCCCTCGTACGGAGCGACCATGAAACAGGTGTGGGTGAAGTGCGCGACCTGATCCTGAACTGCGGACACGACGGCCGGGTTGGAAGCACCGACGCTGGTCACCGCGATACCGGCACCGAGGTCGATCAGCGAGTTGCCGTCGACGTCGACGATGACTCCGCCGTCTGCGTCGGCGACGTAGACCGGGAGGGTGGATGCGACGCCGGCGCCGACGACCTTCTTACGGCGTTCGGCGAGCGCAGCCGAGCGCGGGCCCGGGAACTCCGTGACGATGCGACGCTCCTGCGGAAGCCGGTATTCGATTGCACTCATGTGACCACCCTCTCGGTTGTGTATTGCATTCGAGTATGCGACGCGCGAAGCATCGCAAGCACTGCCGAAATGGATACCCGAAGCTCCAGGGCTACTCCATATCGGCAACGACAGCTAGCCTTGATCAGGTGACGGTTCCGATCTCGTGGCTCTTGCGCCAGAAACACCTCTCGCTGGCTCTGCTCACCGACCGAGCAGCCGCCACCCACCCCGTCACGTTTGCGCAGGCCACAGAGCTGACGGACCCCACCCCGTGGCTTTCCGGCGGCGAATTGGTGCTCACCACCGGGCTGGCACTGGTGGGCGCGGACGCCACCGACTACAGCGAGTACATCGACCGTCTGGCCGCCGCAGAAGTATCGGCTCTGGGTTTCGGGACCGGCCTTTCCCACGAGAGTGTGCCCGCAGACCTGATTGCCGCCGCCCGCAGTCGCGGGCTCCCCCTGCTGGAAGTGCCGTTCACGACCCCGTTCGCGGCGGTCACGCGCGCGGTGATGACCCGTCTGAGCCAGCAGGAATACGAATCGGTACTCCGCGCGGCAGAAGTACAGACACGCATCACCCGCGTTGCGCTGCGCGGAGGCGTGTCTGCCATCGTGCGTGAACTGGCCACGGCCACAAAAACTTCGGTGGCGTTTGTCGGAGATCGGATCACCGCGGTGCATCCGGCAAACCAGAAGTCGTTGATCACCGAGGTTCGCGCGGTCGCGGCGACCACCCGCGATCCCAACGCTCCGGCGTCGATCTCGCAGAGCACACCCGAACGGACGCTGACACTGTCCCCCGTCGGCGTCACCGACAGCTGGCACGGCTACCTCGCAATGGCGGGCGCCGGGCCCCTGAGCAATATCGACAGAGTGTTGCTCGGGCATGCGGTCTCGCTGCTCACTCTCGAACTCGAGAAACCGGTTCGACTACGGGCCGAGCGAACTCGACTCAACGCCATGGCTTTCGGGCTCTTACTCGACGGCCGAATCCCCGAGGACGGTGTGCCGTCGTACTTGGACGAAGCGAGCGACACGCACGGCAATGTCCGTGTCGTCCACGTTCGCGGATCCGGACTCGGCCCTGTTCTTCGCGAACTCGACAACGCTCTCGCGCGAGCAGGCCGGCCGTTGTTCGCGCAATCCGAGGACGGTTCGCTGACCGTCCTCCTTCGCGGAACCGACACAATCGACACTGCCAAAACACTACTGGCGCAGCTCTCCCCCACCGAGGCGAAGACGGTGCGTGCCGGAATCAGCACCCCTCACCGTCTTCTGGACGCACCGCGCGCTCTCGTCCAGGCCCGCGCCGCGGCCAATCTCACGACGGCCACTGCCCGCATTCTCGAGTTCGACGCTCTGAGTGGTTCGACGATTCTGGCATCCGAGCCTGCCCGTGAGGCACTGATCGCAATGGCTGCGGACACCATCCCGGTGCTGACCGAACACGACCAGGCACACGGGACCGCACTGGTCGCGTCTTTGCGCGCCTATCTCGAGGCGAACGGCCAATGGGAATCGGCCGCAGCCGAACTCGGTGTTCATCGGCACACCCTCCGAGGTCGCATCGCACGCATCGAGGAACTGCTGCAATGCGACCTCGGACAGGCCAGGGTCAGAGCCGAACTGCTGCTATCGCTACTCGCCTGGGAGGGTCGCTGAACGCTCCGCGGCGTGTACCGAAGCGAAACTGGACGCACCGCGAACGAGTAGTTCGAGTTCGGTGTCGACCGTGCAGAGACGGGCGGTGTCCAGCGCTCCACTGCGGCTCACGCTCGACATCAAGGCCGTGAACCGGCGCACCGCTTGCGGATTGGCGGCGGTCCACAACTCGACGACCTCCGGAATACCTTCACCGAGCGCTCCGGACACGAGGTCCGCGAAACGCGCCGTCAACCTGGCGTGGACGGCAGCGCTGCCCATGACCTCCCAATGCGAGGCACCGACGGCAACGTCGACGCCCCCGAGAACGTCGCCCAGATCGAGGGTGTCGGAGAGTTCCCGGTAGATCGCAGCCGCGGCCTGAACCGTCGTATTCTCCTGCAACGCAATGTCAGCCAGGGCGAGCGCCCCGAAAGACGCCTCGATGCGGTCGCTGGCCGACAGCCCTTCGGTGAGAGCCCGCACCGGCGCGGCCCATCGATCGATGTCGGCTCGCGGGTTCACGGTGAACCGGCCGGCTGCTCCCGGACGACGCAACACCCAGCTCATCTCGGATTCCAACAACTGCTGCAAGCGATCGAGAGCCTGCAACTGCTCGGTGGCGCGCAGCTCAGAGTTCAAGATCTCGCGCCGAAGTTCCTCGGTGCCGAGCACTTCGCTGACCACTGCGTAGGCCAGAGCCGCTTCCGGACTGTGGACTCCGAGGTGTTCCTCCAGCCGGAACAGCACGCCGGGGCCGACGCGGTTGACCAGTTCGTCGACCACCGAGGTGATGATGATGTCGCGGCCCAACCGATGTGCGCGGATCGCGTCCGGTGCTGCCTCGACGACGGAGAGCGGGAAGTACTGCGGGAGACGATCGGCGAAGATCTGATTGTCCGGGACGGTCGACGCCCCCAATTCCGCCGTCAGCACGTTCTTCGACTGCGCCACCAGCACAGCAAGTTCCGGACGGAGTAGGCCCTGCCCGGCTCGCGCCCTGACCGCCAGCGCCTTGGCGTCCGGCAATGATTCTTCGAGGCGCTTCATCGCGCCCGCCGAGACCAGGTTCTCGATCAACCGTTCGTGCTGATCGAGTAGGGCGGGAGCGCGGTGCTCGGCCAGGCTGATCGCGAGGGTCTGATCTTCACTGGCCTCGAGTACCGATGCGGCTACCTCGTCCTGGGCCGCCGCGAGTAGTTCATTGCGCGAGGTCGCGTCCAACTCTGCGAGTGCGATCTTGATGTTGACCTCACGGTCCGAGGTAGCCACGCCTGCCGCGTTGTCGATGAAGTCGGCGTTGATTCGTCCTCCGCCAGCGGCATATTCGATGCGGGCACGCTGGGTGAAACCCAGGTTGCCGCCCTCACCCACCACGGTTGCACGCAACTCGTCAGCGCTGACGCGAACTGCGTCGTTGGACGGATCGGCCGCGTCGACGTTGCTTTCGGTCGACGCCTTCACGTAGGTACCGACGCCGCCATTCCACAACAGGTCCACCGGAGCGCACAGGATCGCTCGGATCAGTTCCTGCGGAGTCAGCTTCTCCTCGGCGATACCGAGGACCTGACGCGCCTCGAGCGGAAGGCGGATCGACTTAGCGCTACGCGGCCAGACGCCACCACCAGGCGACATCACGGTGCGGTCGAAGTCGTCCCAGGACGAGCGCGGCACGGTGAAGAGGCGAGCGCGTTCGGCAAACGTCGTCTCGGTGTCGGGGTTCGGGTCGATGAAGATGTGGCGGTGATCGAATGCCGCGACCAAACGGATCTTGTGCGAGAGCAACATTCCGTTACCGAACACATCGCCGGACATGTCACCGATGCCCGCGACGGTGAACGGATCGGTGTCGACGTCGAGGTCGCGCTCGGCGAAGTGGCGTCGAACCGCTACCCAGGCGCCGCGAGCGGTGATGCCCATCGCCTTGTGGTCGTAGCCGGCCGAACCGCCGGAAGCAAAAGCGTCGCCGAGCCAGAAACCACGCTCGACGGCGATGCCGTTCGCGACGTCGGAGAACCGTGCGGTCCCCTTGTCCGCCGCCACGACGAGGTAGGAGTCTTCACCGTCGTACTCGATTACTTCTGCCGGGTGCACCGCTGCGCCGTCGACGATGTTGTCCACCACGTCCAGCAAGCCGCGGATGAAGGTGCTGTACGACTCCTGCACCTGCGCCGGGGTCGGTGACGACGTGCCCCGAACCACGAACGCACCCTTGGCTCCCGAGGGAACGATCGGCGAATTCTTCACGCTCTGGGTCTTCATCAGACTCAGAGCCTCGGTGCGGAAGTCCTCGTATCGATCCGACCAACGCAGGCCACCACGGGCGACGGAGGAGCTACGCAGATGCACGCCTTCGACATTGGGTGCGCTGACGTAGATCTCGCGGAAAGGAACTGTCTTCTGCGGGGTGGAGAGCAACTGCGAGTCGATCTTGAACGACGCGTACGGCAGCGGTTCGCCGGCCTCACCGCGCAGGTACCAGTTGGTGCGCAGAGTCGCCTGCAAGAATGAACGCACACCGCGCAAGACGCGATCCTCGTCGAGAGTGTCTGCACCGTCGACTGATTCGTCGATGGCCGCCGCCGCGGTGGCCACGGCCGTCTCACGCGAACCTGCTACTGCGGGATCGAAACGCGCGGTGAAGAGTTCGATTGCCTGCCGTACGAAGAGCGGCTTCGCTGCCAACACTCCGACGATGTAGCTCTCGGACAACCCGATACGAGCCTGAGCGAGGAAACGGCACGCAGCGCGCAGCAACTCTGCGTCGCGCCACGTGATGTCTGCTCGTCCGATCAGACTGGAGAATGCGTCCATACGGGTCTGTCCGGCGATGACGGCTTCGAAGGCGTCCGCCATCTTCTCGAGCGCACTGCCGTCGAAGGTGCTCGGCTCGAAGGTGAAGTAGTGTGCCGAACCCAGAACGGTCGGAAGCGGGCGGTGCGTCGAAACTCGGAGTCCGAGGGACTCGAAGTTCTCGCACAGATCGGAGAGGGAGGGTTCTCCGGACGGCCACAGCACCACACAGGTCAGATCGTCACTGTTCAGGGCATCGCTGTTCAAGTCGTCGCTGTTCAAGTCGTCGCTGTTCAAGTCGTCGCTGTTCAAGTCGTCGCCCTGACGGAAGACGAGTCGCTGGCCCGCTGCTGCCAATTCGGCGACCAGTTCGAGCGCCGGGTCACCGGATCGATCACCGCCCGCGGGTCTCGATTCTGCAGCTGCGGTCTTGGTCGCCGATGATGTGCTCGCCATTGAACACCCTCCTGGAAATTATTGGATCCGAACACTTTCCAGTGTTGCGTGGATCACCGGAAAGAGGTCGTGCCCGATAGGAGTACCAACCCCCATCGGGCACGACATTTCGGCAGTTGCGGTGAGCTCAGTCGCCCAACCTGATCGGAGCGAGCTCCTCGAACACGTCGCCGGGTCCGGGATTCTCGGTAGGCGCAGCGCCGCCGAGATGGTTGACGACGCCCCATACCGCGTTGATCGCGGTCTGGATCGCGCCCTCGGCCCAGCCGGCAGTCCACGACACGTCGTCACCGGCGAGGAAGATTCCCCGATGACGCGGTTCGAGATCATTCTGCACGAAGTGAGAGAACAGGCGCTCCTGGTACCGGTAGTGCCCCGGAAGGTTCGCCTTGAACGCACCCATGAAGTCGCGCTCGGTTTCCCACGACAGCGTCACCGGGCTCGAGATGATGTGGCTGCGGAAGTCCACGCCTGGGTAGATCTCTTCGAGCGACCGCAGCATGATGTTCATGCGCTCGGTGGCGTCGAGCGCCAGCAGCTTCAGCGAATCGTCCGACCAGGTGTACGACAAGCAGATCAGGCCTGGCTTGCCCTCGCCCTGATCGAGCAGGTAGGTGCCGCGACTCATACGGTCGGTCAGTGTCATCGACACCGAATCACGGCCGGTCACGGGATCCTTGTCCTTCCAGAACGGGCGGTCGACGAGAACGAACACCTTGGTCGAACCCATGTAGTGAGTTCGCTCGATCGCAGTCCAGTGGTCGATCGGGAACAGATCGTCGTCACACCTGATGTTATTCAGCAGCATCCAACTCTGCACTGTCACAACGGCACTCGCATACGTGCGAATGAAACCTCCGGAGTCCGTCACCGTGATGTTGCCTGGCTCGGTACGCCGGAGTTCGGTGACGCGGGGACGCGTCTCGCCGTCGTTGAGCGAAGCGACCGTCGTACCGGCAGGCCAATGCGCCATGTGCGCCGGGGCGCGGTTCCACAACCGCATCGGCAGCTGCTGCGATCCACCCACGATGCCGCGGTGGTCGTCGTCGGCGGCCGTGATGACCACACGAAGGATTTCGAGGATCGAGTTGGGGTAGTCGGTATCCCAACCACCCGTACCGAATCCGACCTGCCCGAACACTTCCCGCATGTGGAAGGACTTGAAGTGCTTCGACGCGGCGAGGAATCCGTAGAACGTCTGGTCGTCGTAGCGCACCACGAGGTCGTTCCAGATCCGCTTGATCTCTGCGGTGTCGCGGTCACGAATGGCCTGCTGCAACGGAATCAGATCGGCATGCTCTTCGAGAGTGCGCTGCCAGGCCTGCGCCACCTCGGTGTAAATCGGCGGCAGATCCTCGAGAGTGTGCGCGTAGTGGCTCTCACCCTTGAGATCGATGACGGTGCTCGGCGTGACCTCGGCAAGGGGATTCGGGAACTCCTCGGTCTGCAGACCCAGTTCGTTCAGATAGTGGAACAACGTCGTCGACGACGGTGGGAAACGCATTGCGCCCATCTCGGCGACAACCCCGGGGTGCCCGTCGAACTCGACCGACCGCATCCGGCCACCGATCTGATCAGCTTCGTAGACAATCGGTTTGAGACCGACCTTGAGCAACTCGTAGGCCGCGATCATGCCGGAGAGTCCACCACCGATCACGGCAACTTCTGTACCCAGTGCCAGATCGGGCACCGAGCCGAGTCCCGCCGGACTGGAAACGTAGTCGTCGTACGGGAACGGAAAATCCGGTCCGAACATCGTGAGGGGCGGCTGCTTGCCGGGTTCCGAGGAACTGTCCGGAGCTACTGGGATGGTCATCTACGGTTCTCCTTGGAGACAGTCGTGACAGAAAGGTCTGGATACAGATCGAGGCGTCGATCGTCGAGATGCGTGTTGAGGGTGCGCGATTGCGAGACGGTGGCGGCGGCGATATCCGCGAAGAGCAATTCCTGGCCGCCCCCGGCCCGCGCCAACTCGGCACCGTCGGGTGCGATGGCGCACGAGAGACCGCAGTAGGTCAGCTCGGTTTCGGCGCCGCAGCGATTGACGTAGGTGACAAACATCTGACTCTCGTATGCGCGGGCCGGAACCACTTGCTGCGCAATGTGTTCGTACGGAGTCATCAACCCCGTCGGCACGATGAGCCATTCGGTACCGGCGTCGGCATGGGCCCGAACCGCTTCGGGAAATTCCACGTCGTAGCAGATCAACAATCCGCAGCGGATGCCCTCGAAATCGAACCCGACCACCAGGGTCTCACCTGGCCGGAAATGTTCGCGGTCGAGCGTGCCGAACAGGTGTGTCTTGCGGTAGTGCGCAAGCGAAGTGCCATCGCGGTCCACCACCTGCACGCTGTTGTAGACGTCTCCCCCGTCGAGTTCGGGGTAGCCGTAGACGACGGCGATGCCTGCACTGCGAGCAATCTCGGCGACGGAATCGAAGATCGGGCCGTCGGCCGGTTCCGCGCGCAGCGACACCAGTTCGCCGATGTCGTAGCCGGTTGCGGACATCTCCGGCGTCAGCAGGATCTTCGCACCGGATGCCGCAGCCTCGCGGGCAGCGGTGTCGATTGCAGCGAGGTTGAACTCCACCGACGCAAAGGTGTCCGGGGTGGTGAGCGGACCTTGGAACAGGCCAACTCGAACTGAATCGACATGCATGGTGCGCTCCTTCAGGAGTTCCGTGACGCCAATTTTCGACGGTGTGTGTGACGGGGACAACTACCAGCGTGACGGGTGCCGCCAATCATGTCAACTCTTGTTTCCTAAGAATCAACATTCACGGATTCGTGTCTCACGAAGGCGACGCGCGTGGCCCTTCCGGCAATGCCGGATTCAAGACCCACAGAACCTTCGCCAGAACCGAGCCTTCGGCCTGAAAACTATGGTTGTGCGTCGGCGTGAATGTGAAGGAATCGCCCGCCGCAAGCACGACGTCTTCGGCATCGACGGCCTCACCGTTCGGATCCGTCCGACCGCCCTCGAACGAGACCCGCAAGCCGCCCTCCAGCACGTGCACGAAGTTCACGTCGATCGGCAGACTGTAGAACTCCTGACCACTTCCGCCGCCTGGTTCCAGCTCGCCGAGCAGCACCTGAATTCGACGCTCGTTGGTAGGCGTGAGCAGGTACTCCGTCATCTTTTCGCCACCGAAGCTGATTTGCGGCATGGCGTCGGCGCGGACTACTTCACCGGCGGACGCATTCTCGAACAGGGATCCGACGGGGATCTCGAGCACCGCGCACACCTTGATCAGGGTCGCCACCGACGCGTTGACGTGATCGCGCTCGAGTTTCGAGAGATACCCCTTCGTCACACCACAGGCCTCGGCCAGGTCGTCGAGGGTCAACCGCTTCGATTGACGTGCCGCCTTGAGCCTCGCCCCGATGCGCGGTCCGACCGGCTCGACCGCTTCCTTCGCCTTGGCCACTGAACCCACTCCTTCACGACCGCCGTGTCCCTTTCAGGAAACAGGGGTTGACAACCGAGCCTCTTGAAGAAACCATACTTGCTCAGAGAGCTACATCACTGAAGGGCGCCCGGTGTGCGCCGAATCGAGAGCAGGGACCTCTGCACATGGCTACCAACAACCCCGGATCGTTCATCGGACCCGTCGACGCCACGCGCGTCCCCCGCTACGCCGAGCCGACCACTTTTGCGCGTCTGCCGCGCCTCGATGAGGTCTCGCGCGCCGACGTGACAATCCTCGGCATCCCCTTCGATTCGGGTGTCAGCTACCGACCCGGCGCTCGGTTCGGTCCGGGGCACATCCGCGCTGCGTCGAAGCTGCTGCGTCCGTACAACCCCGCGCTGAAGGTCTCGCCCTTCGCCAACCAGCAGGTAGCCGATTTCGGCGACATCGGCGTCAACCCCTTCGACATTCAGGAAGCACTCACGACGGTTCAGTCCGCCGTCACCGACCTGCGCGCCGACGGTTCCTCCGTGCTCACGCTCGGCGGCGACCACACCATCGCACTTCCGATCCTGCGCTCACTGGCCCGCGATCACGGCCCGATCGCCGTCCTGCACTTCGACGCTCACCTCGACACCTGGGACACCTACTTCGGTCAGCCTTTCACCCACGGCACCCCCTTCCGCCGCGCCAGCGAAGAAGGCCTGATCGACATGGAGCGTTCGCAGCACATCGGTATCCGTGGACCGCTCTACAGCGAGAAAGACCTCGAAGACGACCGCGTCCTCGGCTTCCAGGTGATCCGCAGTGACGACTACGAGGTCGACGGCGTCGCCAGCATCGTCGAGCGCATGCGTAAGCGCCTCGACGGTGGCCCGGTGTACGTCTCCGTCGACATCGACGTGCTCGATCCCGCACACGCTCCGGGTACCGGAACACCCGAAGCGGGCGGCATGACCTCTCGCGAATTGTTGAACACACTGCGCGGGTTGGTGGGACTCAACGTGGTCGGCGCCGACATCGTCGAGGTAGCGCCGGCGTACGACCACGCCGAGATCACCGGTATCGCAGCGGCTCACGTCGCTTACGAGTTGCTGTCGGTGCTCGCACTCAATCGCTGAAGCAGCACAACGGTATCCGTGGTGTGATGCATCTCGGGGTTCGCGGGAAGATCACGTTCCCGCGACTCCGAGACCAACACCTTCCAACCATCGGTGAACAGCGACTCCACGTATTCGGGTGTATGCAGCATTGCCCGATGATGTTCGGTGGGCGACTCGTGGGGCGAGTGGCCCACGATCAGCAAATGCCCGCCCGGCGCGACCAGATCTCCGAGAGCACGGAACAATTCCCCGCGCGCGGGTTCGAGCATGTGGAAGAACTGCGCGGACACCAGATCGAACGATCGACCCTGCGGATCCCACTTCGTCAGGTCGGCTTCCAGCCATTCGATGTCGACGCCCTCGCCCTCGACGTGAGCCTGGGCGCGACTGAGCGCTACCGACGATATGTCGGTGCCGGTGACCTTCCACCCGCGACGTGCCAACCACAAAGCGTCGGCGCCTTCGCCGCAACCGACGTCGAGTGCAGTGCCCGGTTCGAGGTCGGAGGCTTCGGCAATCAACTGTGGGTTGGGATTTCCGCTCCAGCGCGCGGGACGTTCCTCGTACAGCGAGTTCCAGAACTGTGCGTCCGCCTTGGCGTACGGATTCTCGGCGGTTTCAGAGTTTTCGTGGTGATTGTGGTGTTCGTGGCTCATGCACCCAGGATGAACGACCTTCCACAACTCACGCAACCATCTTTGCCGAAACAGCAACTTCTCCATTTCGACGCTCTGCTAACGTCACGCTTCGTGGCAGGTGGATTTCCCGTGTTTCGTCTCTACTGCAACTCAGAGGGCTCACACGTTTTGTGTTGTGCGCATTTCCCCGAGTTCAGCGGTTCGAACGCGGACGAAGAGTTCACCACTCAGCAGAGTTTCGACCGCGCAGTCGAGAAGATGCTGCGCGAGGCGTCCTTCGAACCGACAACCCTGACGTTGGTGGGCGAGCAACAGGGATATCCAGTCGGAGACCACCTGTTCGATGCGACGGTTCCGCGAACCGGCAGAGTCTCCTTTGCCTTTCAAGAAGCCGGACCGCCGTGGATCGTTCTCGGCCTCGATGTTTCTTCTGAAAAATTCTGGTCCGAGATCGACGAAGACGAAGATCTCCTCGCCCTCGGCCCGATCTCTCCGTTGACGTCGGTCCCTGCCGTTGTACTCACTGCAACCGGGTGGCCACGGCAAAATGACCTCGACTCACCGTGACCTGAACTGGTTCATCACCCCGGTTCTCGTGAGATCGAACAAAAATCGGCATGATTTTCGTGAAGATCGACCGAGATGCCCGTCACGTCCTACGCCAAGATTTAGCGGTCACACTCGACCGCGCCCTCTCGAATTTCGCTCGGGCCCTGGCTCCTTCACGGAGGCACAATGAAACACCGCTCTTATCCGGCACTTGCAACGGCCGCGGGGCTCGCACTCGTGTTGTCGGCTTGCAGCTCGGGAGGCACGTCCTCGGGCTCCGACGGCGGTGAACCTCTGACAGACGGAACCTTCCGTTATGCGTTGCAAGCCGATCCGGGTGCACTCAACCCGATCATGTCCGGCTCCGCGGCAACCGCTGACATCTCGAGGCTGGCCTACGACTCCCTGGTCTACCAGGATCCGGACACCAGTGAATTCAAACCGTGGTTGGCAGAGAAATGGGAAGAGACGCCGACCTCCGCATCCTTCACCATCCGCGAGGGAGTGACCTGTACCGACGGGTCGACGCTGAACGCGCAGACCGTCGCGAACAACATCAACTTCGTGGCCGATCCGGCCAACGGTTCACAACAACGCGGCACTACGGTCCCCGTAGGCGCTTCGGCCACTGCCGATCCCGCGACCCGCACCATCACGGTCACCACTCCGGCGCCGAGCCCCTTCCTCCTCCTCACGGTCAGTCGCCTCCCGATCATGTGCGACGCCGGACTCGCGGACCCGACCGCCTCGAACAAGAAGTCTCTCGGTTCCGGGATGTTCGAAGTCACCGAAGTCGCCGCCAACGACCACTACACGTTCGAGCGTCGTGACGGCTACAACTGGGGCCCCGACGACACCACCTCCGACACACCAGGTGTCCCCAAGACCGTCATCGCTGTCATGGCACCCAATGTCAGCACCGCCGCAAACCAGCTTCTCTCCGGCGAACTTAACGCATCTCCGATCGCCGGTCCGGACAAGGACCGGATCGAAGCCGCCAATTTCGCCTCGATCAATCGCCCGATGCCGTCCGGTCAGATGTACTTCAACCAGATCGCGAACAATCCCACCAGCGATCCCGCCGTTCGCAAAGCACTCATCCAGGGAGTCAATCTCGACGATCTGGCAGAAGTTATCACTGCCGGCCAGGGCACCCGCGCAACAAGTCTCGTCGGTGTAGAGCCCCGCGCCTGCGTGTACGACTCCGTCACCGGCAACATTCCGGACTACGACGTCAGCGCAGCGAAGGCAACCTTGGACGCGGCCGGCTGGACCGCCGGGTCGGACGGAAAACGAAGCAAAGACGGAAACCCGTTGACACTCCGCCTCTTCTACGCAGGAGGCGAAGAGGCTCGCAGCGCAGCAGCCGAACTCGCTCAATCTGCATGGTCGGATCTCGGCGCAAACGTCGAGGTAACGGGAGCCGACCAGACCAAAGTTGTCGACGTCATGCTCAGCGGTAAAGACAACAATCAGTGGGACATCGCATGGATCCAGATCAACAATTCGATTCCCAGCGGGTTCACCCCGTTCTTCACCGGACCTGCTCCGGCAGCCGGTAAGAATTTCTCTTCGATCAACAACCCCGCCTACGAAGCAGCGGTGGCCAAGGCTTCCGGGTTGACCGGCGACGCAGCGTGCGCAGAGTGGGCAGACGCCGAGTCGCAGATCACCAAGACGGTGTCCGCGGTGCCGTTCGCGAATACGAACATGAGCTTCTACTTCAACAAGGCCGGGCTCGCATTCGGTAAGTCCTTCATCGGGTCTGCACTGCGTCTCTACCAGTAGTCCGATCGATCGATACCCTGTGGCAACGAGATATGTCAGATCAGTGCGATCTGACGTATCTCGTTGCCACACCTATCGTCTCGTTGTCCAGCTCGACGTAGGTCAGCTGAGGAATCGTGGACGCAAGTTCCGTGAAAGCCCATTTCGCAACGTTCTCGAATGACGGACGGAAATCGAAAATCTCCGGCCAGACACCGCTCGCCAATCGCTCGGCGCACCGATCGACAGACTCGTCGAGAGCGTCCGTGTCGACAAACCATCCACGTTCTCCGAGTTGGTCGTCCTCGAACGAGAACCCGACTCGCATCGTCACGCGAAATCCCTCGACGGGCATCAGCGGCGGCAAATTCTTTGCGTCCCGCACGGGTGCCGGAAGCCCTTGCCTCACAGCGAATGTACGACGGATCTCGATGCTGAACATGACGACCACGGTATCAATGTTCGTCGAGCACAGTTCTACGAGCGAACGAGCCTCGCAATCGCGTCGGTCGCTTCCTTCACCTTTGCCTCCGCCTCGGGACCACCGTCAACGGCAGCTTTGACGACGCAGTGGCTGATGTGGTCCTCGAGCAGCCCCATGGCCACCGCGTGGAGAGCCTTGGTCATCGCCGAAACCTGCGTGAGAATGTCGATGCAGTACTTGTCCTCGTCGACCATGCGCTGCAGGCCGCGGGCTTGACCCTCGATGCGACGCAGGCGCCCTAGGTAGTCGTCCTTGGCGGTGATGTAGCCGTGGGAATCACCCGTGCAGCACACATCGCCGGTCGTATCATTGCCCGGGGCACTGCTTGGAGCGTTGCCCACTTCTGTCGCTTCCGACATTCGATGTCCTCCTGTTCGTCAACGCGTGACTTCGCAACAATTCTCGTTACCGGGGCGATGTGCGGATACTCTTCGAATTCCGTTGTCTTGCAGAGCAATCACTGCGCACATCGCCACGCATTTCGCTACTGCACGAACAGATGGGTGCATGGTGATCGCCCATGCCCGTTTTCCCGTTGCTGCGAAACTCATTCGGTCTCAGTGCCCGTGGTGCGAGTGGCTCGAGTGTTCGGCCCCAGGCGTGGTCGCATTGTCGGCAGTCAGAGTGAATTCCGCCGTACGCACCACTTCGCCATGTTTGAAGTCCAGGAACAACCGGTAGTCCTCAGCGCTCGGCATGTTGGCGTAGAAGGTGATTGCCGGTCCAGCCGGCGTGACACCGTCACCCGGATGACCATCCGGATGCACATGGAGATAGGCGAGGTCGGAGGCACGCAACGCGACCAGATGCCCGTACGCGGCAAGGTAGGGCTGCAAGTCTGTGACCGGGATTCCGTCACGACTGACCGAGAGCGTGAGCTTCGATGTCTGGCCGGCATGGGCCGCGCCTTCGAGAGAGACGGTATAGCCGTCGACCGTCGTGACGGCAGCAGCGGCGGGCAACGGCCGAGGATCATAGGACCCGGCGACGCGTGCATCCGCACTCAGCGTCATTCCGTCACCCCCGTCCGGGGTGAAGTCAGCGAAGACTCGGTAGTCTCCCGCGTGATCGAAATCGACTGACACACGCCAGTTTCCGTTCTCGTCCAATTCGGGATGCACGTGCTGGAATCCGGTCAGGTCCAGACCGACCACGATCAGATGCAACTGCTTGTCGTGGGTGTCGGTGTACCTGGTCAACGGAGTTCCAACCGAATCCAGGATCCGGAACTGCAAGGGGACATGGCTGCCGACGGCCGCCTCCGACGTTGCCAATTCCAGTGCGTAGCCGTTGCCGCTGAACATCTTGCCCTCCAAAGTTTGGGTCGGCAGCACTTCCGTTGCCGTCTGCGTCGGGTTCGACACTCCTTGAATTCGAACCTGTTGCAATTTGTACCATACCCCCCTAGGGTATGCAACGAACTACTCGAACACCATGAATTCACTCGAAGGAGATCCGATGCGCATCTACGCAGAGCGCCGGCCGAATGAGTTCCAAGAACAGCATTTCCCCGCGCACCTCAACGAAGCGCTGCGCCGATGTCGCCCAGGCTCGCTTTCGACACCCCCTGACCACACGAGCATCACCTATACCCCGTAGAGGTAAGGAACTCAGAATGTCCACACAACCGAAATCCACCCGTAAGTGGTGGGCGTTGGCGTTGATCGCCGCCGCTCAGTTCATGGTCATCATGGACACCTCGATCATCGGTGTCGCTCTCCCCCAGATGCAGAGCGATCTCGGCTTTTCCCAGGAAGGCCTGACCTGGGTCTTCAATGCGTACGTCATCGCATTCGGCGGGCTACTCCTCCTCGGCGGCCGCCTGTCCGACCTGTTCGGCGCCCGCAGAGTGTTCTCCGCTGGTTGGCTGATCCTGCTGATCGGTTCCGTTGTCGCCGGTGCCGCCGGTAACGTTGCCGTCGAACTTGCGGGCCGCGCCGTTCAGGGTGCCGGTGCCGCACTCATCGCACCATCGGCGCTCACCTTGCTGATGATGCTGTTCGGCAGCACGCAGAAAGAGATGACCAAGGCGCTGTCCATCTACGGCGCTGCCGCCCCGGCAGGCGGTACGGCCGGAGTGTTCCTCGGCGGCGTCATCACCGAATACACCAGCTGGCCTTGGGTGTTTTACCTCAACATTCCCATCGCCGTCATCGCGCTGATCGCTACTCCCCTCCTGATGCCGAACGCACCGGCACGTACCGGGTCGATCGACTTCCTCGGCGCACTCGCTGTCACCGCAGGTCTTGCTGTCGGAGTCTTCGGCATCGTCAGAGCACCTGATGTCGGATGGGGATCCGGGCAGACGTGGCTGGCGCTCGCCGTTTCGGCCGCTCTGTTGGGTGCATTCGTGTTGATCCAGTCCAAGCGTCGGGAACCTCTGGTGCGTCTGGGAATCTTCAAGGCGCCCAACCTCGGTGCCGCGAACATCGCTCAGCTCGTCCTCGGCGCTGCCTGGATACCGATGTGGTTCTTCCTGAACCTGTACCTGCAGCAAGTGCTCGGATACAGCGCCTTCCCGGCCGGTGCGGCGCTGCTGCCGATGACGATCTTCGTCATGCTCGGCATGGTCGTCGTGGCACCACGGGCCATGGCACGCTTCGGTGCAAAAGCGATGATCGTGACCGGATTGCTGGTACTGGGAATCGGTTTGGGTTGGATGTCGTTGATCCGGCCCACCGGCAACTTCTGGGTCGACGTACTGCCGGCGTCGCTCGTGGCTGCGGCAGGTATGACGCTGGCGTTCATTCCCTCACTCGGTACGGCGATTTCGGCTGCACGCCCGGAAGAGGGCGGATTGGCTTCCGGCATCGTCAACGTCAGCTACCAGGTCGGCTCGGCTGTCGGCCTCGCGGTGATGACCGCGATCGCAGCAGTGTTCGGCGCTGATCAACTCGGTGACCTGACGGAGTTGACGAACGGTTTCTCCGCCGTGTTCCTGGGAGCAGCCGCCATCGCAGTGGTGGGCGCAGCAATCACCGCGGTCGTGATGCGGTCGACCAAGGTCGACGATCCTCGAACCGTTCAATCCACCGTCAATTCTTGACCAACTCCGGTGGTGGGTTCGGCCGGCTGTCACCAGCCGAACCCCGTCAACCGTCATGGACAGGTCGGTGACATGGTCGCGGCGATGGCTCATTCGCCCGCCGTACTGGGTGGCTATCTGCAACTCAGCCGGGCAATGAAGCGAGCGAAACTGAGCCGCAAGATCACCGAGCGAATCTCGATCGCCGTGCAGGTCCAGCAAGGTTGCGCTGTTTGCCTCGAAGCCCACGTTGCCGCCGCGCACGCCAACGGCGTCGAGGCGGACGAGATCGAGCGTGCCCGCGCGGGCACGTCCGCCGATCCCGCAATCGCGGCAATGATCGACCTCGGACTTCGCGTCTATCGGGAGCCTGCCTCGATTTCAGACGAACACATCGCGGGCCTTCGAGCGCACGGCTACGGTGATCGCGAGATCGCTGACGTCGTCGGAATCGTCGCCCTCAATGTCCTGACCGGAGCTTTCAATCTTGTCGCGGGAGTGAAACCAGATGAACCGGACCGCTAGGACCGCACCGGAACGGAACAGCATGCGTCTGTTCTTGATTCGCGACTATCGCCTGCTCTTCAGCGCCCAGATCATCGCGCTGTTCGGCACCGGATTGGCGACGGTTGCGCTGGGTCTACTCGCCTACGAACTCGCTGGGCCGAGCGCCGGAGCTGTGCTGGCCACCGCGCTGACGATCAAGATGTCCCTGTACGTCGTGATCGCTCCACTCGCGGCGGCGTACGTCGACCGGTTGCCGAGACGGGGTTTCCTCGTTGCCCTCGACGCCCTTCGTGCAGCGGTCGTGATCGCATTGCCCTTCGTCAGCGAGATCTGGTACATCTACGTGCTGGTAGGCGTTCTCCAAGCTGCGTCGGCAGCGTTCACTCCCACGTTCCAAGCGGTCATCCCTGACATCGTGACCGACGAGGCCGATTTCACCCGCGCACTGTCTGCATCGCAGGTCGCTTACACTATGGAAAGCCTGCTCAGCCCTGTTCTTGCCGCAGTCGCACTGTCCTTCATGACATTCAACCTGTTGTTCGTCGCCACCTCCGTGGGCTTTGCGGTCTCGGCACTGCTCGTGCTGGCCACCCGAATCCCCAACGCTCGCCGGAGTACTCACCGCAAGGCGTGGGATCGGATCGCGTCGGGGGTGCGAATCTTCGTGACCACACCGCGACTGCGCGGCATCATGGCACTCAATCTCGTGGTGGCAGCAGCCGGTTCGATCGTCGTGGTCAACACCGTCAACTACGTCCGCGACGAGCTCGGTGGAACCCAATCCGACGTGGCGTGGATGCTTGCCGCGTCAGGCACCGGCACGTTGGTGACCGCGCTGCTTCTTCCACGCGTTCTCGACAGAACCGCTGAACGCACTGTGATGACAGCAGGTTCCGTTGTCCTGGTCGTCAGTGCCAGCGCGGCAGCAGCCCTCGCCGTGGCCGGTGTATTCACGTGGATGCTCACTGCCGCAGTGTGGGCACTCGTCGGCGCCGGGATGGCCATGATCGTCACGCCGACCGGAAAAGTACTTCGGCGCTCCGTCGAGCCCGCAGGTATACCGGAGGTATTCGCAGCCCAGTTCTCCCTGTCACACCTCGCCTGGCTTGTCACCTATCCGATCGCCGGATGGGTTGGTTCGAGCGCGGGATTTGCGGTCACCTGGAGCATCCTTGCAGCGCTTGCCGCAGTGGGAGCCGTTGCAGGATTTGCACTTTGGCCTCGGGAGACAGTTGCTGAATTGCCCGTACAAGCGACGTACGAAACCACGCGAGGCGAATGCACCTTGGCGGCCACCCAGTGCGCATGCGCTCGCACCGTCTGATGTCGACGGTCTGCCCGAACCCCGATTGGGCCTCAACGAAAGTGGTGGTGCAGCCATCGCCCCACAACCCTTGCAGCAAAACCAGTACCGATTACCTTCGTAGTCACGGAACAGGCCTTCCGCTTCGGCACGCGCCTTTTCGATCACACTGCCGGGCATGACCCGACATTCGACGAGTTCACTACTGCCAGAGTTGAGTAGGTCTTTCCCACCGGTCGGCATCGCCGTACCGACAGTGCCTACAGCGCCATTGGCGTCGGCCTTCGGGGTATTTCCACAGCCACAACTACTCATTGGGATTCCTGTTCTTTTGCTGGACGGATGTGGCCCGGAAAGCGAGCCCGACACAACCACCAATATACCCCCTATAGGTATATTGAAGATAACTTGAAGGTCTGCGCGTACAGCATCTCGACACATAAACCATTGCAGGAGAACGAATAATGCGTCCCCAGTCTCGGATCACCTACAGCATCATGACACAAGAAGCATTATACCTACTGGGGGTATAGGGTAGGTCTGGCATCGGCCATCCATGTCCGCGAGGTCGTCGACGAAGAGGCGCAATGAAGAACTGGAAAGCAATCGGCAGCAGCCGATTCGCCGTAGTTGGAGCTTTGCTGTTGGTCGGCGCGCTCTGGGGAAGCTCGTTCCCCCTCGTTGCGGTGGCAGCACCAACACTCGGCGCCGTCGGCACGACGCACGGCCGCTTCATTGTTGCAGCGTTGGTTCTCGCACTGATAACGGCTTCCAGCAGATCGACCTGGCGCGCGGTCGGTCACCGGTTTCCTGCATTCCTACTGCTGGCAGCCCTCAACGTCGCTGGGCCCCTGACGCTTGTCGCAACTGCGATCGTCGGCCTCAACTCGTCGACGGCGTCGATCCTGAATGCCACGACGCCGATGTTCACCGTATTCGTCGCCGCTTTCTGGCTTCGACAAAAGATCACCTGGCGAAAACTCTCGGGGGTCGCGATCGGCATCGTCGGCGTCTCGGTGCTCGTCGGTGGAATTCCTTCAGCGATCGACAGTCACGCAATGCTGGCCATTGGCGCATCTTTGACCGCGGCGCTGCTGTACGCAGTCGGAGGTGTCTACGCACGAAAGTCGTTCCAGGACACTCCGCCGATGACACTGGCCCTCGGACAACAACTTGCCGCGGTTGCCCTATTGGTTCCCGTGTCCGCCGTCGCTCCCCCACCGGGGCCCATAACCGTCGGTCCACTCATCGCCGTGGCAGCCCTGGGGCTGGGGGCTACCGCCGGTGGCTACCTGGTCTACTTCTGGATAATTCGTCAGGCGGGTCCAGTCGCGGCATCGGCCGTCACTCTTCTCGTTCCGATTTCGGCATCAGCCATCGGAGTGCTGTGGTTGAACGAGCCTGTTACCTTCGCGCTCGTTGGCGGTCTTGTCATCATTCTTGCCGGAGTGGGCTTGCTCCTGGATCTTCCGCCGACGCGAGATCCATTGCGCAGGGTTGCCCCGGGGCGGGCGGCTAGCGCGGACAAACGGCCGGTCAGCGGCTGATCGGAGCCGTCCAAAGTCCGACCAGCGCGTCGACGAGGTCGGTCGTGAAGTCCTCCCATGACGTGACCGCTTCCGGCCCCTCTTCGGCAAGCGTGCGCTCACGCTCGGCGAACATGTGCACGATCGCATTGCGTCCGATGTCCGCGCGGGCGCGTCGAACACTCATCGGCATGTCGGCCAGACAGTCAGAGAGTCCCCGAAGCGTCTCCTGCAGGGTGGGCGAGGCCAATACCTCGTCGTAGACGATTTTCCGCAGGACCGGGTCGGTGAGAATCTGTGCACTGAACCGCGCGTACCAAGTCGGGCCACCCATTTCGGCGTAGTGATCGGTCGACGCCCGAACCAGACACGAAATCCAGTCACGAACGTTTGTGGACCCTTCGATCTCACGCAGCAGTTCGCCACGCTTCTTCTCGACCTGCTGGGAATGCTTGTTCACGATCGCGCGGACCAGATCGGTCTTGGTCCCGAAGTGGTATCCGACGGCTGCATTGTTGCCCTGACCTGCCGCTTCACTCACCTGGCGGTTCGAAACCGCGAAGACTCCGTGCTCGGCGAACAGCTGCTCGGCGACGGCGAGAATGCGGTCTCGGGTTGCAGCAGAGCGCGCGGAATTTGCGGCGCCGCCGACGTCGGCCGACGCGTCCTCAGTCCTCGTAGTCATGGACACCATCATCCTCGACCATCCGAAGCTGCTCGGCACCGGAGATATTCGTCACGATCGGAGGCGCACCCTTCCGTTAAGTCAGTCACTTGATTTAACTTTAGTTCAATCAACTGACTTAAACCATTATTCGTTCTTCCTCCGATGGAGTTACCGCAATGTCGTCAACCACTTCTCCACCACCGACAACGCCGCCACAGACAACGAAGTCGCCAGCCACCACCGCAGTGGTGGCTGTTCTGGCGTTTTCCGGCATCGTCGTCTCGCTCATGCAGACGCTGGTCATCCCGATCATCCCGCATCTGCCCGAGTACCTGAACGCGCCGGCGTCCGATACCGCGTGGGCTGTGACCGCCACGTTGCTCGCCGCCGCCGTCGCCGTCCCGACCATGGGCCGCTTGGGCGACATGTTCGGCAAACGCCGTCTGCTCCTGATCAGCATGGCGCTGTTGGTAACCGGTTCCGTGGTCGGAGCCCTCAGTTCAAGCGTTATCCCCCTCGTTGCCGGCCGAATCCTGCAAGGCCTTGCTGCCGGTGTCATTCCGCTGGGTATCAGTGTGATGCGCGACGTGCTTCCACCCAAGAAGCTCGCCGGCGCTGTTGCGATGATGAGCGCTTCGCTGGGAGTCGGTGGCGCTCTGGGGCTTCCGATCGCGGCTTTGATCGCCGAGTACGCCGACTGGCACGTCCTGTTCTGGGCGTCAGCCGTGCTCGGCGCGCTTGCGGCCGTTCTTGTTGTCGTCCTGGTCCCCGAATCGGCGGTTCGCACAGGAGGCACGTTCGATTTCGGCGGAGCAATCTCACTCTCAGCCGCCCTCATCGCTCTTCTACTCGCAATTTCCAAGGGTGGCGACTGGGGTTGGACGAGCACGCTCACGCTTTCCCTGTTCGGCGCCGCGATCCTGATATTCGGATTCTGGGCATGGTGGGAACTACGCACCCCCAAGCCGCTGGTGGATCTACGCGTATCCATCCGCCGCCAGGTGCTCTTCACCAACCTCGCATCCATCGTGTTCGGATTCGCGATGTTCGCCGCCAGCATGGTCTTTCCCCAGGTAGTCCAGCTGCCTGAAATCACTGGTTACGGCCTCGGCGGTTCGATGCTCACCGCAGGTCTGGTCATGGCTCCCTCCGGCATCATCATGATGCTGATCTCTCCGCTGTCCTCACGCATCACCAATTCGCACGGCCCCAAGGTGACGCTCATGCTCGGCGCCATTGTGGTCGCAATCGGTTACGGCATCGGCATTTTCGCCATGCACTCGATTTGGGAACTGATCGTGATCGCAGTAATCATCGGCGCCGGTACCGGTATGGCTTACGGCGCAATGCCCGCTCTCATCATGGGGGCTGTTCCTCCGTCCGAGACCGGAGCGGCCAACAGCTTCAACACTCTGATGCGCTCCCTCGGTACATCATTCGCCAGCGCCATCGCGGGTGTCGTCATCGCCCAGATGACCATGTCCGTCGGTGGGGCAACGCTGCCGTCGGAGAACGCTTTCCGCGTCGTCATGGCCCTCGCTGCCGGATCCGCCGTCATCGCACTCGTCCTGGCCGGTTTCCTCCCTCGGTTCAACGGCTCGAACTCCCGCAAGGAGATTGGTAGCCAGCACACCGATACGTCCCCGACCACGTCGAAGGAATCCGTCCCGACGCACTGAGCAAGTGCGCAACACACACAGCACGGCCCCGGCGGAGTCCAACTCCGCCGGGGCCGACGCGTTTCACACATTTTGCGGTTGATACACCTGCAGACGACCGTTTCGTGACATGCTCCGTTGAGATGGGTGCTCGTTCGATACTCGGGGAAAGGATGCCGCGATCGCCGCTCCTCGTGCTGACGTCGCCCTTGCCGTCGCCGCTGCTGCCGTCCTGGGCATAGGCGTCGGTGTTCTTCTTGCCGATGTCGTCGCCGGCCTGGCTGCAGGTGCCGGTGCTGCAGTGGTATTTCGGTTTGCACTTCGGATGATCAATACCCGAAAGTGAGCGTTTGCCGAGGGTCCTACTTCAGGACACGGATCGCCGAGCCCGGAAGGATTCCGCTCGACGGCGGGTAGATCGACGTTGCGCCGTTGAAGAACATGTGAGCGGGAGTCGTGGATACCGGCAGCAGGTCGATGTCGTTGAACAACGCGCGCTCACTTTCCTCCCAGACCTTGCAGGACTCGTCACCGGGAAGAAGCGAAGCCTCAGTGGACAATTCGATGTACTTCTTGTTGTCGAGGGAAGCGAAGTTCACTCCTTCAGGTTTGGGCGGGCCGGTGAAGTACTTCGCAAAGATGCTCGGCGTATCACTCCCCAGCGTCAAACCGATGGAAACGTCCCACGACGACAGGTCGGTGGTGCTGAATGTGTTGGCAATGACGAAACTGTAGTCGCCGCCAGTCAGTTTCACCTTCGCGCCCAGTCCTTCCCACTGTGTTGCTACGTATTCCGCGGCGGCAGAGTTTGTATCGCGTGAGTTGTTGAAAATTACGTTGAGGGCAAGCGGTCGACCGTCCTTCGTCAGGAGGCCGTCGGGACCCGCCTTCCAACCTGCGTCGGACAGCGTTTTCTTTGCTGCATCGACGTCGAAATCGGGGATCGTCCCTTCGACACTGTTGTAGTCGCAGGCAAGGGGTTCCGAAACCGCGAGGGCGCGTGCACGGGTTCCTTTACCGCCGGTGGTGATCTCGGTGTAGTCGTCCAGGTCTACTGCCTGCACGAGGGCCTGCCGTACAGCACGGTCTGCCGTGGGTAGGGCCGCGAAATGATTGAAGATGAACTCGCCGGACAACGTGGTGTAGGTCTTCGAATCCAGACCCGCTGCCAAGACTCGTTCCTCGTCCGAACCGGTCACCGCCGCGGCATTCACTCCACCGGTGAGAACAAGATTCGCCGTCGTACTCGGATCGGTGACAATCTTGATCGTCACTGTCTTCGGCACCCCGAGAGTGTCGGAAGTGGTCTCACCGTTCGGACTCCAGGTGTAACCGTCGCGGCGTTCCATCGTGATGTGATCGTTGGGAACAACTTCGGTGACCTTGAACAGACCCGTTCCGTTACTACTCGAACGGATACTGGCCGGGTCTTCGAGCGTCGCAGCGCACGGAAGCCGCATCGAGCCTATTCGGGAGAGCAAGAAGGGTGCCGGTTCGGCTGTAGTGACCGTCAGTTCGTCACCGTTCGCGGACGCGACCGTCGACGACGGCACGGTGGATCCTCGTAGCGGTGAAGCGTTTTCAGGGTCCATGACCCAGTTGATGTCATCGGCTGCGGTCTGCGCGGTGAAGGAAGTGCCGTCGGCACAAGTGAGGCCCTTCTTGAGCACGAACTTCAGCGTGTTTCCTTCTTCACGCCAACTCTCCGCCAGATACGGACGCACCGTGCGGGTTTGCGCATCGATGTCGATCAACGAATCGTACGAGTACGCGTTCACGATCTGAGTCGACGTAAGGTTTGTGATCAGAGGGTGCAGATTTCCGGGATCGGCGTTGATGACAATCGTGAAACTGCCGTCCTTTGCATACTCACCGACCGAACCTTCGGGACTGGATGCGCCGCCACACCCGGCCAGAGTGAATACGCCAACGCTGATAACTGCTGTCGCGGAGACAGAACGGGCTTTCATACGAGCCGCCATCTACTAGGAGTTGCCATGGCGACAATCGTGCGGGACTGACGTGGTCTGTATCTCGTTGAAGTTCCCCATACAGTCGGCCGTACGCTGTTCGATTGTCACTATCGACCGGGCAATCGCAGACGCTAAGTACGACGCCATCGTTGACGACTAAGTACGACGCTGCCGTTGACGGTGATTCGCGACGTTGATTCGGTTGCCGCACAACGCCGGCATGCAGTAGCGGCGTCGCCCTCCCCGGCTCGTATCGACAAACACCCCGTTGCACGTCGGCGACGCGCATGGGCGGAATCGTTCGTACCCCAATGTGCGCAGAGTCCCCAGCAACGAGAAGCCGATCAACAACGCAAGCTCACCCGCAAGATCGATTCTTCTGTCCGGTACCGCATTCCATCGATAGTCGAACTGGGCATCAGGCACGAGTCGAACGTGATGCGGGACAGTCTGCAGGAGTCGATCAGTGCGATCAACGAGTTCGTCGGAGGTCGAAGCATCGAGAATCGAACGAATCGCCTCTCTGAGTGCCTGCACGTCGGCAAGTTCACCGCTGGTAAGCCGACGCCCGTTGCGGAGCGCATCCGGCGAGAGTCCATGTTCATCCAGTAGATCGTGAAGCGCCTGAGGGTCAGCCAACGCGTCACCTGCCTCCACCCAGACCCGGGGCGAGGTGTTGACCAGGTCGGTCGCGAACGACGCACCGACGACGTAATCGTCTAAAACTACTTGCATCCCTTACCGCCCTGCCTTACCGTAATTGAATAACCCAACTTTACACCTTACGGAGGCAGCGGGATGGAACATTGCGCAGACCACAGACTGCCCGAGATACTCCGAGACACTCATCACCGATTGCGCCGCGCCGGCACCGTGGCATCGGAGACGCCTGTCGTCGCTGCCGATCTCTACTGGTCGATCGGCGCGCTCGCCCAGTGCCTGACCGCGATGGACGAGGTCATTTCACAACTTGGAGTCAATGCCCGAAAGCAGTTGCGAGCTGGAAAGTTCGACGTCCAGAGCGGACCGTTCGAAGGAGAGCCCGACGCCGCCTTACTCACCGCAGTTCTTGCGCTCGCCAGAGCATCGAGTAGTTGCGAACCGGTTCAGGCGGCAATCGGCAACGCTCAGATCGCGGTGAGCGATCTCGTCGTCGCGAGGACTACCAGCGCCTGACACTCGGGCGGGCCACCCGTCCCAGTAGAGACTGTATGGTTGGTTTTCGGCATCCGCCGAGACCGTCGAACAGCAGGGACCGGGTTTTCACTGTGAGTACAGGGACATCAACGATCTACGAGGACAGGACCGTCCGGATCGACGATCAGGGCGTCACGATCCGCCACTATTACTTCCCGTTTGTCAGCAAGTTCGTTCCGTACTCACAGATCGAATCCGTCGACCTCGGAGTCATGTCATGGCTGAGTGGACGCTTACGAATTTGGGGAACAACAGATTTCAGCTCGTGGTACAGCCTGGATCTTTCACGCCCGTGGAAGGAGACCGCGGTGGTACTCACCCTCGCCGGCCGCGGAGCGCCTTCATTCAGCCCAAAGGACGCAGATCGCGTCGAGACCGAAATCCGCAGTCGCATCGGATCGCACGCCGCGAACTGACTAGCGAAACTCGGATTCGACGGTAACGATGTCACTCCAGTCGGTTCGATCGAACAACCGCGACAGTGCAGTGAACAGAACTTCCGGGTCGATGACGCTCTCGGCTGAGTGCACACCGACCCGATCCCGAATCGTTCCGTCGGCCAGCCTGGACACCACCTGAGCAAGGCCGAGCGCCAAGGGGATTCCGGTTGCACCGGCCATGTCCGACAGTAACGCCGATACCGGTGAATCGTCAGCGATCCGTGCCACGACGCGCATCTCTCGACCTTCGCGCACCCCGGTCGCCGAGGCGAAAAACAACGGCAAGGATCCATGACCGGCACGCGTGAGCATTCGAGGCGCAGCACGGATCATCCGCCGGAGCGAGGGCTTGCCCAATTCTTCAGCAGCCGAGTCGAGATCAATTCTCCCCTTGTCGATATCTGAGCGGAGAACGTCGAGAAACGCCACGGTTTCCGGTGAGATCACCATCAGATTTGCCGAATGCCCTGCAGGATTGATGGTCCGATGAAACATCACCGGCTCCGGATGCCCGACCACGTAAGCGTTCCCCCGACGTCCGCCGGGCAGTTCGAGTGCGATGGAACGCAACGGTTCTTCGTTGACGATTCGCCCCGCACGAACCACTGGAACCGTGCCGCTGATCTGCTGCATCCAGTGAACGGCCGCTGCACTCAGTGTGTCTACCGACTCGTCCTCGCCCTCGACATCAACCGGCCAGGCTGTGTACAGATCGTCGACCACGTCCAATCGCGAGACTGCCATCGCGGCCAGGAGGTTACTCATCCCGGGACTTGCGCCCATGCCGACTACCGCGCAGATTCCGGCTTCCCTGGCAGCACAGTCCAATTCCAGCATGTCGACGGCAGGTTCCCAGTCGTCGCAGATGTCGAGATAGTGCGTCTCGGTCTCGATCGCTGCCTGGAGAACGCCGACACCGAAACGGAAGAACGGGCCGACGGTATTGATGATCACGTCTGCGCCATCCAACAATTCACGTAGCGTGCGACCGTCCGTGACGTCGATGCTGCGCGCCTCGACTTGCGCTGACGCCTGAGCCAGTTCAACTGAAAGACGCTTCGCAGCATCGATATCGCGATCCGCGACTACTACCTTGCCGATTCCCGGCAATGTTGCAGCAAGACGAACTGCTGCCGAGCCCATGGCACCGGCACCGCCCAGTGCGACAACCGTGATTCCGTCAGCCATGAATTCCCTCCAAAAATGCAGTCTGATCCGCTAGATAACCGGGAGCGAAGATAGAACGGGGAGCAAGGACGGCCACCAGAGCCGACATCACTTCCGAGTCTTCGAGGTCCTTCTCCACAATCGAGTGAGTGGCGTCGGGATACTTCTTGACCACCAGTTGCCCTGGCGAGTCAAGTAATTCGCGATACACCCTTTCGGTATCGGCCACGTCGACGTTGACGTCTTGTCCGCCGATGATCAAGAGCACCGGAACCCTCACGGATTCGAGATCGGCTCGCGCATCCGATCGGTAGTTCTTTCGAATGAAGTTCCACCGGTCTTCGGTGAGACCGTCGGCCTCGCCGGAGGCCACGAGATCGTCGTACGATGCATCACGGGCCAACTGATCCAAGTTCTTCGCACGATCGACCCGCGCTTTCTCGAACTCGTCGGCCGACGCATTTCTCTCGGAAAGTTCTGCAAGGGTATTGAATTCGCCTTGTTGGAGCCAGTTGATCGCGGGACCCACGGCAATGACGAACGCTACGTCCGGGTCGAGGTTCACCACCTTGGGCATCACCCACCCTGCCTGGCTTGCACCCCACAGACCGATACGAGACGGATCGATATCCGAACGTCCCCGTGCCCACTCGATTGCCGCTTCCGTTTCTGCCGCGCGATCGTCCATGCTCTGATCGAGCCAATTGCCCGGTGCCCCATTCACCCCCGACTTGTCCCAGGAGAGTGACGCGTACCCCGCCTTTGCGAACGCCTCCCACACCGGTCGATAGAACGTCTCATGTGTTGCATCGACCGGGCCGTCTCCGTGGACGAAAACCACGAGGCCGAAGGGACCGTCACCGTGTTCGGGCAGTGCAAGGACTCCCTGGAGCGGCACCGATCCCCCGGTGATCGTCACTTTTTCCTCACGGATGTCATAGGTGTTCTGGTACAGCGTCCAGCCCACCAGAGTCGCGATCAGAACAACGACCCCCGTCAGGGAAGTAACCATCCACCTGCGTAAACGAGGCTTACTCTTGCCCTCGCTCATCGATACCGCTGCCATCTTCCCGCCCTAACGTACGAATTTGAAACGATCGTATTGCATTCGATAGTACAGTTGTGGGCGAAGATGTCGAGAAGCGAGGAAAGGACATGGCGATGACCGACAGGGACGTCGATGTACCCACGAGGATCCTGATCGAGGGACTACTGCGCACGGACGGAACTGTCGACGGACGCACCCTTTATGCCACCGCCGACGCCCTCGACAAAACTGATCAACAGGTTCGGCTGTGTATCAAGCGGTTGGTCACCGAGGGGAAGTTCACTCAGGAAGGTCGCGGGCGGCAGGCCACGCTACGAGCAACGCCGAAAGCCGTGCGCGAGATGGAACCCGACGTCGAATTCGTTCGGCTGGCTTATCAACAAGACCGCGACACTGTGACGCGGTGGGACGGGTATTGGCACCTGGCCGGATTCGCAATTCCGGAGTCGTCACGGAAAGCGCGAGATGCGCTGCGTACCAGGGTCGTTTACCTCGGCGGCGCGCTCGTCCAGGGCGGTCTGTACGTCTCGCCGCACGCCTGGGAACCGTATATTCGCGATGCGGCCGCCGAACTCGACGTCGAACAGCACCTGTCTTCTCTCACCACGCGAGATCTGAAAGTGGGCATGCTCGAAGACCCCGTGAAGATTGCCGCGCAGTTGTGGCCGCTGGACCAGATCGCTGACGGATACGAACGACTACTCGACGTAGCGACCGCACGTCTGCACAAACTGCAGAACAGTCCGGGTACTGATGCTGTCACGATGACCATCGAACTCGCGGCGGAATTCACGCGAGCCATGGAACCGGATCCGCTGTTGCCGCCGGAACTACTGCCCACCAACTGGATCGGCACGAGGGCTCGGTCGATCACTGCGCAATGCTGGACGCTTCTGGCACAGGTGGACGGTGCCGACGAATTACCGTCGCTGTTCCACCTGTACGCAGATGCAATCGGTGACGATCAGGACGCAAGCGTGCGCTGACGGGGCGGCAGTCCGAAACGCCCGAGAACCTCGTCGACTGCGGTGGACGGTGTGACAAGTCCGCGATCCTGAAGCCACGGAATGGTGCTGTCCACCAGATGCTCGAGCGTGCGAGGCAATGCGAGAGGCAGCAACGTAACGCCGTCGGCGACCTCGGCAGCTCGGACATCGGCGATCAAACTGCCGAGACCGGAAGGCGTTCCGACGTAGTGAAGCGAAACGGGAACCCGCGGCGCCGTCAACGCGCTGTCCAACTGTGCAAGCTCTTTACGGGCGGAGCGAGCTTCCGGCGCGATCAGAATCTCGAGATCGACCAGTACTGCGACACTGTCGGGATCGCGTCCTTCTTCGGCGACAGCAGCGCGTATCCGTGCACGTTCGAGCTGTGCCTCACGCAGGTCCGCAGCGCGAATCCGAACCACATTGGTAGGGAATGAAGCTAAATCGAGAGCCTTTTCGCCCTCGGTGAGGTCCACCCAGTAGTCGCCGCCGATGATGGGCAGGTTGCCGGGTGCGCCCTCAGCTGCCGGATGGTGACCGGATCCGGTCAACTCGACCGCTACGTGCAGAGAATGCGAAGCGCGTGAAGACATGTGAGACCTCCGAAAATCAGAAAAGTATGGGATGAGCGAGACGAATCGTCAGCCCGAACACATTCCTGACGAGGTGCGGCACAGATCGACATGGCGACGGCACCACTGACCGAGAGTGATGCTCACTCTCAAAGGGGTGGCGGGGAAATCCGCTGGTGCCATGGCTGCCATGCTAGTTGTCCGTTCGAGTTTTCGGGGACCGAGCTCAGCTCAGACGCACTCGGCTGCGCCGGCGTTGTCGTCTGAGGCTCCGAGGAAGGGGCGGGTCTCGGGCACGGGGTTCCACGCACCGGCAGTCTTGGCGTAGTTCCAATCACGCTGATTCGAAACCAGGATGTTCACGGCGTCTACCAACCGCGTCACGTCGTCCGAGCTGCTACCGAGGCCGAGGCTGGCGCGAACTGCACCGCCGGAGAGGCCGAGGCGTGCGAGAACCGGGTGTGCGCAGAAGCGACCGTCGCGAACTCCTATGCCGTGCTCGGCGGAGAGGAATGCGGCGATTTCGCCCGCTTCGAATCCGTCGACGGTGAAGGTGACGATTCCGACGGCGTCCGGTGCGTCATTCCACAGTCGCACGAGCGAGACGCCATCGATGGCGGACAATCCGTCGGTGAGCTGGGCCGTGAGTGCCTTCTCGTGCTCGGCGATGACGTCGAAGTCCAGCGCGTGCAGGGTTTCGCATGCGGTCGCGATGGCTGCCGCACCGAGAACGTTGGGGGAACCTGCCTCGTGGCGGGCAGGCGCGCAGGCCCACTCCGTGGACTCGATCGTCACCTCACGCACGGCGCCGCCGCCGGCGAGGTACGGCTGAGCTTCGTCGAGCCAGTCACGGCGTCCGACCAGAACACCCGCGCCGAAGGGCGCATAGAGCTTGTGACCGGAGAAAGCGATGTAGTCGACGCCGCATTCCTGCAGGTCGATGCGACGGTGGGGAGCCAGCTGAGCTGCGTCGACGAGGATACGTGCGCCGCAACGATGAGCGATGTCAGCCAAGCGTGCAATCGGCAGGATCTCGCCGGTCACATTGGAGGCACCGGTGATTGCGAGCAGCGCTGCAGGCTTGGTGCACAGTTCACCGATCAGACGCTCGATCGTCTCTTCGATGGTGTCTGCGGCGGTGACGATACGAGCGTCGTTCCACGGCAACAGGTTTGCGTGATGCTCGACATCGAGGACGACGGTGCTGCCGGGGACGCACTGCGCAAGCAGGTTCAGCGAATCGGTGGTGTTCCGGGTGAAGACGACAACCTGATCGTCGGCACAATTCACGAAACGAGCAACGGATTCACGAGCGTTCTCGTAGGTGAGCGTGGAGATCCGAGACGCGTAGCCGGCACCGCGGTGGACGCTGGCGTATGTCGGCAGCAACTCGGCGATACGGTCGGTGACCTGGGCCAATGCCGGCGCACTCGCGGCGTAGTCGAAGTTGGCGTAGGAGCATTCGCCACCCTGAACCAATGGAACCTGCAGGTCAGCACCCGAAACCTTGGCAATCGCGGTGGTGCGGCAGGTGTCGGCACTCAATACAGCAGTCATCGAAGACAATCCTCACGTTCAAGGACTCGTTCGTCGGGTGATGGCCCCGGAAGAGTCCGCGCTTGCCGCATTCGTTTTCGAACGCAGCCGGGTCGTCACCCGGAGCACCCCACCGCGGAGGAGGGTTGCCGACCAGCAAGCCGGGGCTGAACACTGGTACTCGTGACCTGGCAACGAGGATGGCAGGAACCTCCCGTGCTTGTCAAGACGAAGCCGCGAAGATCTCCGTCAGGGCGCGATGGTCCGGCAAGCAAGGTGGAGCGCGAGTCTCGTTTCCGGATCTGCGAGATCCACCGAGAGAAGGCGCTGAATTCTATCGATCCGACTCGATACGGTGTTGCGGTGCAAGCCCATTCGGGTTGCGGTGTGAGCCAGAGACGATTCTTCGTCGAGGTACGTCGACAGAGTCTCGAGCAACTCTCCATTCGAATCGCGTAGCGGCGCGAGCAGCGCCGCGGCTGCGGGCTGAAACGTGTCGGTTCGCGTCCACGCCAGCAGCAACTGCGCCAGCCCCAGGCGGTCCACGTGCAGGAAGCGGCCTGTCTGCGACCTCGAACCCGCGAGCCGAGCGGCATCCCCGGCCTCAGACAGGGACGCACCGATTCCAGCCGGACCGTCGTGTGCGCGTCCCACACCGACCCAGGTCTCCATCGTGGGTTCCAACCTCGCCTGAGCTGCACGGATGCTCTCAGCGATCCTGGTGATCGACTCCGGTCGCGGCTCGCCCGGCAGAGTGGTCCACGCTGCCCAGCCGTCAGCCTGTTCCACGACATTGGCGTCGATTCCCTCGGCGGCGAGGGCGTCTGCGACCTCACTGCGCCTGGCCACCAGGTCGACCTCACCGACCGCCAGGACTTTGATGCCGATATGCCATCCGTCCAGTGCCCAACCCGCGTCGAGTGCGCGCCGGAGCAGTCCGGGTGTGGCGTCTGCTGACGTGTCGATCAGTTCACCGAGTAGCGCGCTACGCCGGCGCGCTTCACGCTCGTCGACCATGCGTGCAACGGCCAGTCGGTGCCCGGCAGCCAACGAGGCCACGTCGAGAACCACTGAGAGAGAAGCCTCTTCGACGCTTTGACGCACCGGGAGCAGCACCGCCAGCCAGGGCTCTCGGGCTGCGCCGGACATCACCGGGCACGCAATCAGGACCCCGCCGGAGTCCAATTCAACAGTGGTGGGCGCCCCGCGGCCCGACAACATACCGGCGGCTGCTCGATCAGCGTCGGACAACAAATCGGCGCCGGTCAGCGGGCGTCCGGACGCGTCCAGGAGGATGAACGAACGCTGAAATGTGTTCAGCAGCACCGACAGAAGATTCTCGACGCTTCCGCCGGCCCGCTGGCCCGCGTGTGTCGCCCGCAGTACCGCGTCGGCCATCACCGCCCGCGAATTCGAGAGAAGATCACGAAGATCCACGCTGAACTGCCACGGGTCGGATACTCCGAGCACCACCAGTCCGAGGCGATCGGCAAGCAACGAGAGATTCGCATCCTCCGCCGCAGTGCTGTGTACCGCGAGCACCCGGCAGCCGGTCGCCGCCGTGCGTCGAAGGAGAGCGTCGAATCTCCACTCCCCGACGTCGATTCGATCGAGAATCACCAGAACTGATCCTGCACCCGCCGCACCCGACACGGCCTCGGCTGACTGTGCCGATTCCCCGGTGAGCGCTCCCACTGTCGTCACGACGGGATCACCTTCGCCGGCAAGTCGATACAACCCGACAAAAATCGGGTTGTTCAGCAACGCCGACACACTCGCGCTCATTGCGCCTCCATCAGCACTGCGTCGTGGTCGATCCCGAAGGCCCGCGGGCCGACAACTTTCAACCTGCTCACATCTTCCGCCCACCACTGAGGGCCGGGCAGAACCAACACGGCCACGTCCTGCCCCTGGTGCACTGATTCGCACGAGACGAAGGCACCGGTCCGGACGTCGAGCAACGTCACGATGTCCGGACATGTCGCAATCATCTCGCCGTCCGACGCGACGGTCAGGAACTCACTTTCGAATTCGACTCGTATCACCGCAGAATCGTGTTCGAGAATCACGTTGCCCCGACGATCGCCGGCGTTCGGGCGACTACGACGCACCGCACGCACCCGGCCTGTCCCCATTACTCGCCCCCCGGAGCTTTCGGCGATCTCCCGCCAACTGCCGAGGGTCCCGACGTGCTGACCCAGTTCATATGCTCGGGACAGAGTTCCCGGAATGCACGCCTCCTGCACAGTCCGCGCATCGATCGACGCGATCGCCAGAGCGCCCCAACCGCTGGTTCTCCCGATCAACGACCGCACTGCTACCTCGGCGCCCAGCACATCCACTCCGTCGACGACGGTAATGAGGCCGCCGGGCTGGGCGAGAGTGACCGGACACAATTCCAACCCGGCTGCGGCGAGAGAGAAGTGATCGAGCCGAGGCATCGCTCGACCGAGCAGGTCCGCGTCGACCACGGGAATCCCCAACGCCAACGCCGCCGCAATGCCGGAGAGAGCGTTGAGTCCACCGCCTTCGAAAGTCATCACCGCGGTCGGACGTTTACCAGTCCACCGCGTCAAAGCTGCTGCAGTGTCGGCAAACTCATGCCCGGAGGGCAGTTGCTCTTCCAAAGCCAGGGCCGATCCGACGATTCCCACCGGCATGATCATCGCCCCGGACGGCAACTGGTCCGGCGCGATGACTTCTACCGACGTTGACGTCATCAGTGGACGCAGCATTTCCACGAACAGGCGTGGATCGCCGCCCCCACCGCAGCCCAAGACCACCGCCCCCGCTGCGATCGCGTCGAGGTCGGCCTCCCGGACCGCGTGCAGCCTGCTCACGGCTCGCTATTCTGCCAGTACAGGTTGCTCGAGTGTCTCCACCGGCAGGAACGGGCGATCGAGTCCGAAGCTTGCCGGGCCGAAGACCGCCAGTGCCTCCGGTGTTCTCATGATCGGCGGAGTCGCGATCCCGATGACCGCAACTCGCTGCCCGTACCGCAAGCCCTCGGTGGTGATGGGCTCGGCAGTGTCGGCCTCGACGATGCAGATAAGGTCTGGCACGATCGCCACCATTACTCCGGATTGCACGGCGATCAGATTTTCGTTCTGGAATTGAACTTCCAGCTCTTCGTCTCCGACGCCGGCGATCCGCACCGAACCTCGAGCGAACCCCTCATCGGTTCGCCGGTCGACATCGATCACCTTGCCGTGAAAGAGAACTCGCCCGTATCCGTAAAGCGTGTCGGCGAGACCGTCCACCAGCGCCTGAACCGGGTCCACCCGCTGCTCACGTGAAAGCCTGATGGACCGACCGATGGCCAAGGCCAACGACAGAGTCCGTGGGATCGCCGTCCGCTTCACATCTGCACCCGTCATCGAGTACTGCGCGATATGCGCCATCCCACCGAACCTCGACGTCACCCCGCGAGCGAGGCCCTCCAATCTGGCGTTGTCGCTGCCGGTGTCGAAGATCGCCACCTCGTCGTGCTCGTTCGCCATGGCGAGCGGACTCGCCGAAATCCCGTACACCGAGAAGGTTTCCATCTCGAGCTGAGGAAAGGCTCGTCCCATCCCGTCGGCGTCGACAACCGGCAGTCCGCGCCGCGCTGCCACCAGCAACGGAATCATCGAATTGATCCCGCCGCACTCCATCGGCATCGTGGCATCTGCAGTTCGCCCCGTGTGCTTCTCCAATGTGATCAGCGCCAGCTCGGGTTCGGTTCCGCGCGGCATCTTCTCGACCACGACGGTCGGTGCACCCATCTGCGCGACGGGGATCACCCACGCGTCGTCGTCGAGCTCCGCCGGATCCAGAATCGTGATTTCACCGGCTTCCCCGAGCGCCTGCGTGACCAACATCTTGCCGACGAACGGATCTCCCCCGCCGCCGGTCCCCAACAAAGCTGCGCCCCTGGCGAGGTCGTCGAGGTCTGCCGTTCGTAGTGTCCAACTCATCGTGAGCCTTCCTGACCGGTGGAGACCAGACCACTGTGCAGTGCCAAGTCACCGACTGCCTTCACTCGAATACGTGTTGCGTTGCCCGGCAGATACGGAATCGGGACCTCGTCGAACTCCACGATCTGCACCGACTCGGGCCGTGCGCCTGCTGCGACTGCCCGATCGATCGCCTCCTGGCGAGCGTCGTCGGCAAGAATCTGCCTGCGCCCGTCCCGTACCGCTTCGACTCGATCTACCTCACCACTGACCTGCGCGATCGCAGCGCCGATCGCATTGGCAACGTCGAAGCGCTCAGGACGAATCACCGTTCCCAGGCCGGGAAGTTCGTGCTCCAGCAAAACCGATCCCCCGCCAACCGCCACAACGGGAAGTGGATCCGACGTGGTCCGCATCTGTTCCACGGCGTCGGCGACCCGGCGCGAGATCCGGTCGAGTGCCGTCGACACCAGACCGCGGTCGAGGTGCGCCACCGCACTGCGATCTCCGACGTCGGCCAAGCCTGCCGCGACGGCTATGTCGGTGGCCGTCAACGTGTCACCGCCGAATACGAGTGCCCGTGAACCCAATTCGTATCCCACAGATTCGGGTCCGACTGTAAGTCCGTCCGCATCCACCAGCGAACCACCACCGATACCGATCGAGAAGACGTCCGGCATACGGAAATTGGTCCGTACCCCCGCGACCGTCACCTCCGTGGTGGCTTCTCTGGGGAAACCGTTGGTCAGTACGCCCACGTCGGTTGTGGTGCCCCCGATGTCGATCACCGCACAGCTGGCCAGACCGGACAGAACAGCGGCGCCTCGCATGGAGTTGGTCGGTCCCGACGCGAAAGTCGCCACCGGATAACGCCTTGCGTACTCGATGTCCATCAAGGTTCCGTCGTTCTGGCTCAGATACAGCGGTGCGGCGATGCCGTGCTCGACCAAAGAACTGGCAAGACCGTCGACGATGTGATCGGCAAGCTCGCGCAGCGCAGCGTTGATGATGGTCGCGTTCTCCCGCTGGAGTAGACCCACTCGACCGATCTCGTGAGAGAGCGAAATTGCGACGTCCGGACCGAGTTCCTGACGCACGATCTCCGCTGCCGCCGCTTCGCATTCGAGATTGACCGGAGAGAACACCGACGATATTGCGACCGAACGAGTACCGCTGCGAGCCATGTCGGCGGCATGGCGACGAATCTCGTCGGGATCCAGCGGTGAGATACGACGACCGTCGAACTCGTGCCCACCGTGAGCGAGGTAGTGCCTTCCTTGCACAGCGGAGACCAGGTCTCGCGGCCACCCCACCATCGGCGGAAGCGCTGCGGTCGCCGGAAGCCCCAATCGCAGAGCCGCTGTTGGTGCAAGCCCTCGCTGCTCGATGAGAGCGTTGAGAAAGTGCGTCGTGCCGATCATCACTGCTTGAACAGCGCTGGGAGAGAACGAGTACTGCTGCTGCAGCGCCGTCAGAGCTCCGCCGATTCCGCCGGTGATGTCCTTGCTGGTCGAGTGTTTGACATGCCCGATGACGGTGGTCCCGTCCATCAGGACCGCATCGGTGTTTGTACCACCGACGTCGATTCCGATTCGCATCGCGAACTCCCTTCTACAGTGTTTGCAGTGCTAGTGCGTGAGCGCAGATGTTCCCGAAGGCTCTTGCGGCGCTTCGGTTGTGGTGCGTCCGACCCCGCGAATCAGGCCGAGTCGGCCCGCGACGACGTAGAGAACGAATGCCGAGGCCACCGCGTTGATGGACGGCAAACCGAATGTGCTGTAATGCCCGATCAGCGCCGAGACGATCCAGATCACCAACGTGGCCGGTACCCAAGTGGGCGCCGAGTTCGGGAGGGTACCCGCGGCTCGACTCTCTTCCAGGTCCTTGCGCCAGGTCTTGACGATGAAGTACTCCGCCACCATGATTCCGGCGATCGGCGGGAATCCGACGCCTAACAGGATCAGGAAGTCGGTGAACGAGTTCAGGATTCCGGCAGCCGCGAGGATCGAACCGGTCACGCCGACCACAGCGGTGACGACGGCGCGATTGATGCGTCGCCCGAACACGACGTCGATGAAGTTCACGATGCCGAGCCCCGAGCTGTACAGATTCCAGTCGTTGATCTTGAAAGTTCCGAGAACAATGATGAGAACGCCGACCCAGCCGACCGACGACAGGATGATCGTGGCGATATCGGAACTGCGAACGGCATGCGCAAGAAGTACACCGGTCAATCCGATCACGTATTCGCCTAATGTGATTCCGACGAGTGTCTGCTTCACGACGTCACCCGCCGTGCGGTTGAATCGCGTCATGTCGGGTGTGATCACTGCTCCGGCAATGAAACCGCCTGCGACGATGGTGGTTCCGGCGAGGAAGCTGAGCTCCGGCCCGGCTGGAGCAGATGCCATCAGATCTGACAGCGAGTGATTACGCAGTTCGGTGACGACGGCCCAACCCACCAGAAGCAAGAACAGGGGAACGGTGATGTTGGCGATCAGCTGCATGGAGCCGAACCCGCGAAGGACTATCGCGGTGATCAGAAGGCCGAAGACCAGGGCCCACGCCCACTGCGGCAGAAACGGCATGATTCCGTGCAAACCTGATGCAGAGACAGCAGATTGGATGCCGAACCAACCGATCAGGCTGACTCCGATCACCAGGCCGATCACCGCGGAACCAGCGTGCCCGAATCCACACCAGCGTGCGACCACCGACGTGTTGAGCCCTTCACGAACCCCGATGATGCCGATGAAAATACAGACAACCTCGAGAATCACCGCCCCGACTGTCAATGCCCAGAAGGCATTCCAGAACGTCATGCCGTAGCCGAGCGTCGCACCGAGCAGGAACTGTGCGAGTGCCGAAACCTGACCGAATCGCTGTACTGCCACCGAGAACCACGAATACCGTGCTTCGTCGGGAACGCGGGTGAGCGCGTAGTCGTCACCGTCGGACACTTCACCGCCGGCGGCGGTCGTTGATGTGTTTTTCATGACGGACTCCTCGAATAGTTGGGAAGTGTTCTCGGAGAAGACGGTACGAATGTGGTCGGGGTCACGCCTATGGGCGAATTGGCGTTTCTTCGTGTTACGACAATGCATTTCGCACAGTCGTCATTTCACTCAGTCGTCAAATGGCACGGGTCTAGCGCAACGCGTACCCGCCGTCGGGGTACAGCGTGGAACCCGTTGTGTACGTGTTGGTGAAGAGATAGAACACCGCTTGTGCGATCTCGTCTTCGTTCCCGACGCGGCCGAGCACGTTGTTCTCCGCACTCCAGGTGAACGCCGCCTCCCGAACCTCCGCCGGACGCTGAGCCCACAGATGCCCGTCGATGGTTCCGGGAGCAACGGTGTTGACGCGAATCGGCGACAGCTCGACCGCCAGTCCCCGTCCGAGCCCCTCGATTGCCGCATTGGCCGCAACGTATGCCGCAGCAGCCGCAGGTGGCCGCACACTGGCAGCACCGGACATGAGGACCACCGATGCGGTGGGTGTCAGCCTGTCGAGCGCAGCGTGCACGACGCGGTACTGCCCCCAGAACTTGGAGGTGAACGGCGACGCCGCTTCCTCGACGCTCTGTTCACGGAACGAGCCGACCTGGTAATCGGCAGCCGTGGTGAAGAGAGCGTCGACGCTGGGGATGTTGGTGAAGAACGCTTTCACCGAGTCGTCGTCGGAGGTGTCGACGGTGAACCAGTGCGCCGCCTCACCCAGCTGCGTGGCCGCTGCTTCCAGCTTGGATGCGGTTCGGCCACCGAGAACTACCTGGGCGCCGGCGTCGACGGCAAGGTGCGCCACCCGCAGCCCGATGCCTGTTCCGCCACCGATCAGTACGACGGTCTTGCCTGAGAGAGGAGAAGGTGTCGTTGTCATGCAGCGACTGTAAGGCTCACCGAATTGTCCCGACATGTGCAGAATGCACAGATTTCACCACTACACAGTGCTAAGTATCGAGACTTAGCTGGTAGAGACTGCCGCCCCCAGGGATCTCACTTGACTGAGTTTGCTGCGTCGAAACTGCCGTCACATGCACTCCTCCTTCGAGTTCGCTTGTAACAAAACAACTCCCACGACCGAAAATGTCGGTGAACCACAACCGCGAAGGGAAGTAACGAATATGGGATCAGCAGATGTCATGGCCTGGCTCGCCGAGGGTTACCTCGCCGGCGACCCGATTCGCTATCCGCTCTACGTCGGATCGATGTTCCTCGCGATGCCGTTCCAGTTGATCGGCGTAATTCTGGGTCACCCCTTCTGAGTCGCCCCTATTGAGTCACCCCTTCCGAATCGTCACATCAGGCCAGGGCGGTCGACGTAGAACGGCCAGGGTTGCGATCACCGCGGCCGCCAACCCGATGAACTCCCCCATCAAAGCCGCCCTGGTGTGATCGACGGCCGGTGACCACGACGGCTCACCCTCGTGGATCGAGAACACTCCCACTGGCACCGGTATCGGGTCGCCCCGCCACCGCCGGTGTAGTCGCGAAACCGTGATGATCGTCGATCCGTCGCTGGTCTGGTGCGGTTCTCCGAAGATCATCGAGGTCCCGGAATCCGCCCGAAGTCGCTCCACCGCATCACGAATCTCCATGATCTCCATCGTCGCACCGAAACAGCAGCCCTGTGCGAGTATCGACCGATGGCCGAGTGGTGGGTACCGAGCAGGCGCGTCGAGCGATGGGGCCAGACGATTGGCCTCGTCCTGCTCGTAGTCGTAGTCGGTCCGAGCACCATCCATACAGTGGTCACGGAACCGACAACCGGTAATTGGGTTCGCCTGGCAATCTGGCTTTTCGCGACGGTCGGATTTGCCTACGGCACCGTCCAAGCCTGGCGAACCAGGAACAATCCTCAACCGGCGTGTTGGGAAGGGACAACTGCCCCCACCGAAATACCCGCCGACGACGTCCGTAGTGCACTCGCGTCGACTGACGACCGTATTCCGGCAATCAAGGCACTACGCGAACTGCATCCGGGCTTGGGTCTGAAGGATGCGATGGATCTGATCGACGCTCAGCGGGGCGAACAGGGCCCGCATCACTGATAGTTGCGACCATCACAATCACAGTTAGGTATCGACACCTGACCGCCACGATCGGGCAAGCACGCCAGGAGTTAACCACCTGACAGACAGGCTGTTTCGCCGAGTTTGACAAATGTGGTCAATCGGTGAGCGTCGACTCGACCGATTCAACTCACCGTACCAATCGAATTCGCCGTTCAGCATTCCACTCATGGCCCAATGCCACTATGACCCAACGATTTACAACCGGAACTACGGCATCCAGTGAGAACTTTCGCGACAGTGCAGCATCTTTCGTCCAGTTGAGTTGACCGAAACTTGACGTTACGTTGAATTTCAAAGCAATAGCCCGGTCTTGACCTGCGATGGTGTGAGCGAAACGCCCACCTACGCGTGACACGTGGCCGCCCTGATGGGCGCTGTGAATGCCTGAACGTTCGAGGAGTGGAATGACTGCGGTCAAAACTGCGTGGCGTGAACTACGGAAACCCGTGTTCATCCCCGCGTCGATAGTGATCTTTGCCCTGATCGCCTTTGCCGTGATCTACGCGGGAACCGCCGCGGATGCTTTCGAAACACTCAACAACGTGATCAGCGACGGCGTCGGCTGGTGGTACATCCTCTCGGCCACCGGTTTCGTGATCTTCGCGCTGTACTGCGGAATCAGCCGCATCGGCAACATCCGATTGGGACGTGACGACGAGCAGCCCGAGTTCGGGATGCTCTCGTGGTTCGCGATGCTCTTCAGCGCCGGCATGGGCATCGGGCTCGTGTTCTACGGAGTAGCCGAACCACTTTCGCACTACGTGACCCCACCCGTCGCCGGGCAGATCGCCGGATCCACGGACGCCGCAGCCAATCAAGCCATGGAACTGACGCTGTTCCACTGGGGCTTGCATGCATGGGCGATCTACGTCGTCGTCGGCCTTGGTCTGGCGTACATGACCTACCGAAAGGGTCGCCCGCTGTCGATCCGTTGGCTGCTCGAGCCGCTCCTCGGACGGGCTCGCATCGAAGGAAAGATCGGCCACGCCATCGACGTCGTCGCCATCGTCGGCACGCTGTTCGGTGTCGCGACGTCGCTGGGCTTCGGTGTCCAGCAGATCTCGGCCGGCCTCGACTACCTCGGCTGGGTGGAGACCGACAACTGGTTGGTCATCACCATCATCGTCATCGTGACGGGCATGGCGACCTTCTCGGTCGTCTCCGGTGTCACGAAGGGCCTCAAGTGGCTCTCCAACATCAACATGATGCTCGCTGCCGCGCTGGCACTGTTCGTCCTGATTCTGGGACCGACGCTGTTCCTCATGCAGTCGTGGGTGCAGAACCTCGGCGGATACGTCCAGGCCTTGCCCGAACTGATGCTGCGCACGTCCCCGTTCGCCGAAGACGGCTGGCAGGGCGCATGGACCATCTTCTACTGGGGTTGGTGGATGAGCTGGGCACCGTTCGTCGGCATGTTCATCGCGCGCATCTCACGCGGCCGCACCATCCGCGAATTCGTCTTCGGTGTGCTGCTGGCCCCGACGCTGGTTGGTTCGTTGTGGTTCACGATCTTCGGTAACTCCGGCATTCTGCGTCAGCGCAACGAGGGCACGATGCTCGACGCATCCGGCGCAGTGGACACCAACACGTCACTGTTCACGCTTCTCGACGGACTTCCGCTCGGAACGATTTCGAGTGTTCTCGCGATCGTCGTGATCGTGTTCTTCTTCGTCACGTCCGCGGACTCCGGCTCGATCGTCATCGACATCCTCGCGACCGGTGGCAGCTTGGAGACCTCCAAGATCACGCGTGTCTACTGGACGTTCCTCTCCGGTGCCGCGGCCGCAGTTCTCCTCATCGTGGGTGGCAGTGGATCGCTCACGGCGCTGCAAACCGTTGCTATCGCCACGGCGGTACCGTTCTCGGTCATCATGGTGCTGGCATGTCTGTCGATGCTGAAGGCGTTCCGATACGAGGTCGCGTCGGCACCACGCTACCTGCGGGTTTCTACAAATGCCTCGGCATCGACCGACGTTCCGCAACCCACCGAAAAGCGGCTCCGCGATCTGAAGATCTCGTCGACCTTCGCCGGGCTCACCCCGTCACAAAGCGGAATCATGACGGATCCCTCCGACGCCCACATGCTCGTCGCGGTCCACGAAGTTCCCGCCCATGCGGTCAACATCGACCCGGATACCGGCGCCGTCGACTTCTCCGAGGAATCGAAGGTCATCGATCCGCTGGGCGGAGAGGTGTTCGACACACCCGAGTTCGCCGACTCTGCAGAAGGCCACGCGCAAGCCGCCAGTACGGACTGACCGGCACGTTCGGCATGTTGCATTAGGCATATCTGTTCACCAACTCGCAAACTTGTCATGAGACTTTCAACTCGACAGTTCGCAGGACGCTAAGTTTCGTGAGTAGAACAGGACCAACGGGTTTGCCACTCCAGTCGCAGTCGGAGACGGAACAATCTTTCGGGATTCCGTCCGTATTCCTACGGTCGGCGCATGCACCTGCGCCGCGCACGCTCATCGACATCGTGCGGGCCTCAGCCGAGGCCAACCCGGAAGCACCTGCCATCGACGACGGCGACACCACACTGTCGTACTCGGAGTTGCTCGACGAGATCGCGCTCGGTGCGCGCTGGCTCGGTGATGCCGGCGTCGGCGCAGGTGACCGCGTCGGAATCAGGATGCCGTCAGGTTCGCGTTCGCTGTACGTGGCGATCCTGTCGATCCTCGCGGCGGGCGCCGCCTACGTTCCCGTCGACGCCGACGATCCGGAAGAGCGCGCCGAGTTGGTGTTCGGCGAGGCGCAGGTAGCGGCGATCATCACCGGCGACGGAATCCAGCCGGGGACGGCGCCGAAGCGGCTCGAACATCCACCGGTTCGCGAACCCGAACCCGAGGACGACGCCTGGATCATCTTCACCTCAGGATCCACCGGCACCCCCAAGGGCGTCGCGGTCACTCACCTCAATGCCGCAGCCTTCGTCGACGCCGAGGCGCGCATGTTCCTCCAGGACGAGCCCATCGGGCCTGGTGACCGCGTCCTCGCGGGACTCTCCGTGGCATTCGACGCGTCCTGCGAGGAGATGTGGCTCGCGTGGCGCCACGGCGCCTGCCTCGTCCCGGCTCCTCGTTCGCTGGTTCGCAGCGGCATGGACCTCGGCCCGTGGCTGGTCTCGCGTGACGTCAGCATCGTCTCCACTGTGCCGACGCTTGCGTCTCTGTGGCCGGCCGAGGCCCTCGAAGCCGTTCGACTCCTGATCTTCGGCGGCGAAGCCTGCCCACCCGAACTGGCAGAGCGCCTGGCCGTCGACGGCCGCGAGGTCTGGAACACTTACGGCCCCACCGAGGCAACCGTCGTCGCCTGCGGCGCACTGATGGACGGCAAGAGCCCCGTCAGCATCGGCCTCCCCCTCGACGGCTGGGACCTTGCCGTCGTCGACGCCCAGAGCAATCCCGTCGCGGTCGGCGAGGTGGGCGAGCTGGTGATCGGCGGCGTCGGCCTCGCCCGTTACCTCGACCCCGCGAAGGACGCCGAGAAGTACGCGTCGATGCCCTCGCTCGGGTGGGAACGCGCCTACCGAAGCGGCGACCTGGTCCGGCTCGAGACCACCGGCCTGATGTTCCAGGGCCGCGCGGACGATCAGGTCAAGCTCGGCGGCAGGCGCATCGAACTCGGTGAGGTCGACAACGCCTTGCAGAACCTGCCGGGCGTGAGCGGCGCTGCCGCAGCCGTGAAGAAGACTGCAGCCGGCAATCAACTCCTCGTCGGGTACATCGCCAGCACGGATCCCGACTTCGATCTCAAGGCCGCTCATGCACTGCTCAGCGAGCAGCTACCAGCAGCCCTCGTGCCGCGTCTGGCGTTGATGGACGAACTTCCGACGCGTACGTCAGGCAAGGTCGACCGCAATGCGCTGCCGTGGCCGTTGCCCGGCGCCGGTGAAGATGCCGGGGCCGCGTTGGGCCTCGACGGCACCGCCGCCTGGGTTGCCGGTCTGTGGGGATCGATCCTGGGAGCCCAGATCACCGGACTCGACGACGACTTCTTCGAAGTGGGCGGCGGATCCCTCTCTGCTGCTCAGTTGGTGACCGCCCTGCGCGAGCGGTTCCCCGAAGTGACCGTCGCACAGCTCTACGACCATCCACGGTTGGGATCGCTCGCCGAATATCTCGACGAATTGGCACCCACCGAAACTGTGGAGCCGCGCATCGTCGCTCCAACACCCTTGAAAACTCAGCTGGCGCAGATCGCCGTCACCGTTCCACTCACGACGCTCACCGGACTGCAGTGGGTGACGTGGCTGGCGATCGCGAACAACGTCCTCGGCTGGTTCGTCGACGTCAGCTGGGCGCCCACGGTCTCGTGGTGGTGGATCCTGTTGGCGTTCATCGTGTTCATCACGCCGATCGGCCGTATGACCATCGCCGTCGTCGGGGCGCGCCTGCTCCTACGCAAGTTGGAACCAGGAACGTACCCGCGAGGTGGTAGTGAGCACCTGCGTCTGTGGATAGCGCTGCGACTCACCGAAGCCAGTGGCGCAGCCAACCTTTCGGGCGCACCGTGGATGCTCTATTACGCCCGCGCCCTCGGCGCCGACATCGGCAGCGGCGTCGATCTCCACACACTTCCTCCCATCACCGGCATGCTCGAACTCGGTGACGGCTGCTCCGTCGAACCCGAAGTCGACCTCTCGGGCCACTGGATCGACGGCGACGTCATTCACATCGGTGAGATCAAGATCGGCGACGGCGCCTCCGTCGGTTCACGCTCGACGCTTCTGCCCGGCGCGCGTATCGGTCGGGACGCCGTCGTCGAACCCGGATCTGCGGTGTTCGGCCGAGTGAAGGCAAACCAGCAGTGGGCCGGCTCCCCCGCCACCAAGGTCGGGAAAGCGAATCATCCTTGGCCGGCCGAACATCCGAAGCGCGCACCCGGCTGGGTGCCGGTATACGGCGTCACCTCGGTCTTCCTGGCCGGTATGCCGATCTTCGCTCTGATGGCCGGAATCGCCTTGATCGGTTGGTGGATCCGCGACACCGACACGCTCGCGAGTGCAGTGCTCCAATCGCTGATCATGCTTCCCGTCGCGACCATCGTGAGTTTGCTCGTCTTCGCAGTCGTCACACTGGTGGCCGTTCGTCTTCTCTCGATCGGGCTGACCCCCGGCTACCACCCTGTCCGCAGCCGCATCGGCTGGCAGGTGTGGGCGACCGAACGCCTGCTCGACTCGGCCAGAACCTTCCTCTTCCCGCTCTACGCGAGCCTGCTGACGCCGGGATGGCTCCGCCTCCTCGGCGCCAAGATCGGCAAGAACGTCGAAGCATCCACCGTGCTCCTCCTTCCCAAGTTCACGACGGTCGCCGACGGCGCATTCCTCGCCGACGACACCATGGTTGCAAGCTACGGCCTCGGCGGCGGCTGGATGCACATCGAACAGGCGAAGATCGGCAAGCGTGCGTTCCTCGGCAACTCCGGTATGACCGCACCCGGTCGACGCGTCCCCAAGAACGGTCTCGTGGCGGTTCTGTCGGCCACCCCGTCCAAGGCCAAGTCCGGATCATCGTGGCTGGGTAGTCCACCGGTACGTCTGAGAAGGGCTGCCGGGGACACCGACGCCGCCCGCACGTTCAATCCGCCGATGCGACTCAAGATCGCCCGCGGAGTGGTCGAAACCTGCCGACTGATCCCCGTGATGGTCACGTTCGGCATCGGTCTCGGTGTTCTGTTTGCACTCGAAGCACTGGTCGGCGCCGTCGGATTCTGGTTCGCGGCTCTGTTGAGCGGCGTAATTCTGCTCGTCGCCGGAGCAGTGGCCGGCGCGATCACCATCGCCGCCAAGTGGATCGTCGTCGGACGCATCGCCAAGGTCGAGCATCCGCTGTGGAGTTCGTTCGTCTGGCGCAACGAGGTAGCCGACGCGTTCGTCGAAACCGTCGCGGCGCCGTGGTTCGCTCGCGCAGCGACTGGTACTGCCGTACTCAACATCTTCTTGCGTGGGCTCGGGGCCAAGATCGGCAAGGGCGTTTGGTGTGAGTCGTACTGGCTACCCGAGGCAGATCTTGTGACTTTGGGCGACGGAGCGACAGTGGAACGGGGGTGCGTCGTGCAAACTCATCTCTTCCATGATCGGATCATGTCCATGGACACCGTCACCTTGGGAGCAGGAGCAACGCTGGGACCGCATTGTGTCGCGCTACCCGCAGCCGGCATCGGCGCGGGAGCGACGGTAGGGCCTGCATCTCTGGTGATGCGAGGTGACACCGTTCCGCCCTCCACCCGCTGGCAGGGCAATCCGATTGCACCGTGGGTGGCGTCGTGAAGCCGAACAGAATGCTCGAAGAGCCGCTCGATCCGTACCTGCCACACAACGGCAACCGCGGTTACCGCGTGTCTCGGTACGAACTGGAACTGACGTACAAGGTCTTCAGTAACCGTCTCGCCGGCAAGGCAGTCATCACCGCTGTCACCACCGAGAGCCGATCCAAGTTCAGCTTCGACCTCGCGCAGAACCTGCAGGTGTCAAAGGTGTCCGTCAACGGTGCCCGCGGCACCAAGTACGCGCACTTGAACAACAAGCTGATCCTCACGCCGTCTACCAAGATCCCCGCGGGCGGTGCCCTGTCGGTCACCATCGCGTACAGCGGCAACCCCGAGCCGATCAAGAGCCTGTGGGGCGAAGTCGGCTGGGAGGAACTCGACGAAGGAACTTTGGTCGCAAGTCAGCCCAACGGCGCGGCGTCCTGGTTCCCGTGCGACGACCATCCGATTTCCAAAGCGTCGTACCGCATCTCGATCACCACCGATTCCCCGTTCTATGCCCTCGCCAACGGCAAGCTGATCCGCAAGCAGACCCGTGCGAGTCAGACGACGTGGGTCTACGAGCAGACCGAACCGATGGCAACCTACCTGGCGACGATTCAGATCGGTCAGTACGAGCACCGACAGGTGAGCGCCGGGCCGGTACCGGTCTTCGCCGTTCACCCACCTCGGCTGCGCGCAGCGTTCGACGTCGACTTCGGGCGCCAACCCCAGATGCTGGAGGTCTTCGGAAAGCTGTTCGGCCCGTATCCCTTTGCCGACTACACCGCTGTGGTCACCGACGACGAACTCGAAATCCCCATCGAAGCGCAGGGACTCTCGATCTTCGGAGCCAACCACTGCACGGGTAGGCGCGGTTCCGAACGTCTTGTCGCACACGAGCTTGCCCATCAATGGTTCGGCAACAGCCTCACTCTCGGGCAGTGGTGCGACATCTGGCTGCACGAGGGCTTTGCCTGTTACGCGGAGTGGATCTGGTCCGAGAATTCCGGTGGCCCATCCTCGAACCAACTCGCGACCAACGCCTATCAAGGGCTCGGGCGTAAATCTCAGGACTTGATCGTCGCCAATCCCGGGCCTGCCCTGATGTTCGACGATCGAATCTACAAGCGGGGCGCGTTGACTCTGCACGCCCTGCGCGGCGTTCTCGGAGACGAGAAATTCTTCGAACTGATCCGCCAGTGGACCACGAAGCATCGGCACAGCACGGTCAGCACCGAGCAATTCACCGATCTCGCTTCACGTTTCACCGACACCCCACTGCGCCCTCTCTGGGATGCATGGCTGAATCAACGCCCGCTACCTCGGCTTTGACGCTTTCCCCCATCCGTAGCACCACGCCGAAACATTCCGAATGCGCCGATTAGCTTTGTCTTACCTTTACTATAGAGGTGGGCCGAGGGACGACCCCGACAACACAATTCTCAGGGCACGCTTCCTCGACAGGTAGATCGGGGGATCGATGTTCGTTGTATTCACAATATGTTTCGTGATCGGGGTCGTCGCCCTGATCGGAGCCTTTGCCGTCGGCGAGGTTGCAGATCTGGGCGGCGGCCACGCAGACGGGCTGCCATTTCTGAGCCTGACAACTTTGGCCACAGCACTTTTCGGCTTCGGCGCCGGCGGCGTAGCTGCCACTCTCGCGGACGCTCCGACGTTGGTAGCGGTGATTGCAGCACTCGCACTCGCCGCCGTTCTCGTTGTCGTCACGCGCGGCCTTCTTCTCCCCTATCTCCTTAAACAACAAGATAATTCGCACATCGGGCGCAATTCATACCACGGACTGTTGGGCACGGTCACCCTCACCATCGCAGCCGAAGGTTGGGGAGAAGTCTCGTTCGTCGACGCCGAAGGCAATCGCGTCCAGGCCAAGGCCGTCAGTGCACAGCCGATGGCGCTCACCACCGGCACCACCGTCTACATCGCCGATGTAGACGATCAATACCTTCACGTCGTCACGGTTGACGACGCGATCTAAGGACTCGATACATGCTGCCAATCATCATCATTGCGGTTGTAGTCGCAGTAATCATCTTCATTGTTCTCCCCGCGATCTACGTGAAGAACTACGTCAAGGTCCCGCCGAACGAAGTGGCGGTCTTCACCGGACGAGGCAAGCCGAAGGTCGTCCGCGGCGGTGCCCGGTTCAAGATTCCCGGCATCGAACGTGTCGACATCATGTCGCTCGAGCCGTTCAACGTCAGCATCAATCTCAAGAATGCGCTCTCCAACGACGGTGTTCCGGTCAACGTCGAGGCAGTCGGCCTGGTACGAATCGGTTCCGCCGACGAAGCGGTTCAGACAGCGGTGCAACGATTCCTGACTTCCGACCTGGACGAACTCCAGCAGCAGATCAACGAAATCCTCGCAGGCAGCCTGCGCGGAATCACCGCGACCATGACGGTCGAGGATCTGAACTCCAATCGCGATTCGCTTGCGCGCAGTGTGGTCGAGGAGGCAGGCGGCGACCTCGCCCGCATCGGCATGGAAGTCGATGTCATCAAGATCGCGGGAATCTCCGACTTCAACGGCTATCTCGAATCGCTCGGTCAGCGCCGCATCGCCGAGGTCAAACGTGATGCCGCGATCGGAACTGCTGAAGCAGAGCGTGATTCGCAGATCCAGTCAGCAAAGGCGCGACAGGCAGGTTCGGTCGCACAGGCCGAGGCCGACACCGCGATCGCGAGTGCAAATCAGAAACGCGACGTCGAACTCGCTCGCCTGCGAGCACAGACCGAAGCCGAGAACGCAGAAGCCGACCAGGCCGGACCTCTCGCGCAGGCAACAGCCGAGAAGGCCGTCGGCATCGCACGTGAGCAGGCCGAGGCGGCCCGCGTCGAAGCTCGCACCGAGGTCGAGCGTCGTCGCGCCCAGCAATCGGAAGCGGCATTGCAGGCAGATGTCATTGCACCGGCCGAGGCCGAACGCCAAGCCTCGATCGCACGCGCAGAGGGTGAGCGACAGGCCGCGATCCTCCGCGCCCAGGCACAGGCCGAGTCAGCAAGGCAGGCAGGCGGTGCTCAGGCCGATGCACGAAAGCTCGTCGCCGACGCCGTTCGCTCTGAACAACAGGCTGATGCCGACGGCCTTCGAGCACGTCTGGAAGCCGAAGCCGACGGCCGCAAGGTAGCGGCCGATGCGGTTCGTGCCGAGCAACAAGCCGAGGCGGATGGTTTGCGTGCCAAGCTCGAAGCCGAGGCCGCCGGTAAGCGTCAGATCGCCGAGGCGCTCAATTCCTACACCCCGCAGGCCGCGCAGTTGCTCACTCTGCCTGATGTTCTGGCAGCATTGGTCGACGCCACCGCAGCAGCGGCGAAGCCGGTCGGCGACATCGACCGCATCTCCATCGTCGGCGGCAGTGATGGGGCCCAGGGTTCGATCGGCTCGATCCTGGGCATCAGCCCCCAGGTGATCGCCGGCGTCATCGAAACTCTCGAAAGCTCAGGCGTCGATATCACCGGATTGCTCAACGGCCTGAACAAGACCGCATCGGTTCCGGTTGGTTCGGTACACAATTCGGTCCACAATTCGGAAAACGGTTCCGCAACTGTAGACGCGTGATTTCGCCCCGGTCCGCCGACTCTCGCAGGGGTCGGCGGGCAACGCAGGCACAGCAAAACCGATGTAGGTGATCGAGTAGAACACCGCGGTCAGTCCTGCCAGATCGTCCGGCCCCGCGATTCGCTGGATCTCCAGCAACCCGGAAACCAATGCCATGCCGTACCCGCAACCGAGGATCGCTGCAGCCACGATCGCGATCGCCACGGTCAGCGTCGACGCAACCAGAGCAGCGCCGGCCATACCGACCACCAGAAACACCAGAGCCACAACGGCGCCGCGCGCGCTGCGGTCGGTATCGATCTTTCGCCCCAACGACTGAATCGCGAATCCGCATGTCAGCGCGACCATGCACAGTAGAGCCGAAAAGGCCACGGGCGCATCGCCACTGTGCCCGGTCATGAGCGCCGGAATAACTGCATACGCGACACTGGCAGCACCGAACACCCACGGCGCCAACGGAACAACGACGTAGAGGAATCTACGATTACCTGCCGAGGGGATCTTGAGGTCGTCGATCAACCTGCGTCGGTCGGATTTCGCCTGTGCTGGTCGTGTTTCGGGAGCACGCCACAGCGCCATGGCCGCGAGGACGGTGATCGCGATGTGCAGGACGTACGCCAACACACTCGGCAGGGGCGCCCACTGCGCCAAGATTCCCGCGGCGCCCGCCCCCAAGGCGAAGCCGGCAGTCAGACTCATCGCTGCTCGCCTGGCACCCGCGCCTTCCGACGCCGTCGAATCCCAAGGTTGCGTGGACAACTCCTTGACCCAGGAGCCGCCGACGGCCATACCGATCCCCAAGGCGATGCCGCAGAGGATTCTTCCCAGAATGAGAGCGGCAGCGGAGTCGGCCCCGAAAGCGAGCAGCGTCGAACCGGCGATCGCGATTATCGGCGCGGGGAGCATGATCGGGCGTCGACCCAATCGATCGGACAGCGGGCCGCCGAGCAGCAGGGCCGGCACAATTCCGACGACGTAGGCGAAGAGGAAGAAGTCGACCATCACCGGCGAATAGCCGTGATCGAGTCGGTACATCACCAGCAGTGGCGTGAATTCGTTGCCGCCCCAGGCCGCGGCGAACATGCTGGCGGCAACGGTCAGCCACAGCCATTTTCCGCCGGTGCCACGTTCACTGCCTGGACGACGTTCGGCTGCGGTCCCAGCGTCTATCGTTTGGGTGCTCATCACAGAGTTCCTTCGAAGCCGAGGCCGTGCACCTGGCGCATGTGTGTGAGGACGGCAGCGTTGTATCCGTCTGCATCGCCTGTTTCGACGAGGTCGGTAAGCGCGGTGTGGTCGGCAAGGATGCGAGACAGTTGGCCGGGGTCGCGTGAGATCGACCGCGCTGTCATCCGTCGTTGCCTGTCGCGCAGACTCGCGTAGAACGAGTCGAGCAAAGGGTTCCCACCGGCGGCAACGATCATCTTGTGAAAGTCGGCATCGATCGCGCTGAACGCGGCAACGTCCCCGCGATCAGCAATCTCACGTTGCTCGATCAGATTCGCGCGCAACGCTGCGACAAGCGTTTCACGTGCGTGCGGTCGGACCGACACCACTCGAACGCTCTGAGTCTCGACGAGCTGTCTGGCACTGACTACGTGTTCCGCTTCCCCATCCGCGACCGGGACGATCAGCGCCCCCTTCTTCGGGTAGAGGCGCATCCAACCTTCCGACTCGAGACGCAGAAACGCCTCACGCACCGGCGTTCGGCTCACATTGGTCCGAGCGGCGATGTCACCCTCGCTGATCAGCTCCCCGCCGGCGAGTTCGCCGGAAAGGATCAGCTCCTTGACTTCGCGGAAGACGTTTTCCGAAGCGGAATACAACATAGACACAAGATGTATTTATACTCCACGCTGGCGGAACCCAGACATTCGGGTCGCCGATCCGAACATCTCGGTCCAACACGGCATCGATCCAGCTAGCATTGCAAGGTGCCAGACAGAAGAGGAGTCAGTTCACGATGAACGGCGCACGCTCCCGCCATCGCAGACTGACGCACTCATGACGTCGCAGATGAAGTCCATGAGGACCCTGACCCGCGAGTGGCTGGCCCTCCCCGATCAATACGACCGATTCACTCGCTATCTCCGCGACAACGGCCTCACGACCGCCACCCGGCTATTACTTGGCATCATTGTCATCGGACTGGGCGTGTGCGCACTACTCAACAGATTCAGTCCGGCCGGTCCGACAAGCACGATTGCGCTGTTCTTCAACACTGTTGTCGTGATCTCGTGCTTCATGGTCGGAGTCTCATGGTGGGTCTTCGGCCCGACAAAGCGCCGCTCGTTCGGTTTCGTAGTCTTCTGCGACATCGCAGTCACAATTTCCGTACTTGGAGATTCCTCGCAGCTTGCGCGATTACTCACCTGTGTCATCTACGCGCTGATCGGTATCTACATCGCCTATTTTCACAATCCGAAGTTGCAGATCGCACACCTGACCTTCTCGGTTGTGATGATCGTGGTGGCTGCGCAGCCGATCCTCTTCGGGCCGGAGCGAGATCCCGCGCTCGGTGTTTCGAAAGTGCTGGTTGTCGTCACCGCACTCGTGGTCTGTGCGTTCATCTCGCAGATCGTGCTGACGATGCTCAGCATGGACGCGTCCAGCTCCGACCTCGATCCCCTCACCGGGCTCCTGAACCGTCGTGGCCTCGACCGCCACGTCGAGAAGGTACTCGCGGAGTTCCAGCGTCAGGAATCGGCGGCACTACTCGTGATCGCGATCGACATCGACCGGTTCAAGACGATCAATGACGTACACGGTCACGACGTGGGCGACCGCATAATTCTCCGGGTTTCACAGCGGTTGTCCGCCTGGGCACATGCCGATGCTGTTGTCGCACGGGTCGGCGGCGACGAATTCATCCTCGCTCAAAGACTTTCCGTGCCGGCCATCGGCCCGATGCTCGACTCGATCGGACCGGCAATGCACTCGAATACCGACGAGATACCGTCGACATCGAGCATCGGAATCGCCGTGCGTACCCACAAATTCGTCGCCGGAGAAGAGCGTGCAAGAGCGTTCACCGACATGCAGAAAGTCGCCGATTCGGCGATGTACGAAAGCAAGAGACTCGGCGGCGGACGCGTTCACACGATCGTCACTACTGCGAGCAGGTAGCAGTACGTGAGTTATCAGTAATAAACCGGCCCCGGCACTCCTCCACCCGCTGCCACCGCGTCACCGGTGATCGCGATGCTTCGCGGCGATGCCAGGAAGGTCACGACATCAGCCACCTCTTCGGCGTCGATGATCCGGTGTATCGAATTCGTCGCGATACCCCGCTCCACCTCCGCCTGCGAGCGGCCGGATTCTTCCGACTCGCGCGTAATCCGCGCGGTCAACCTCTCGGTCCGCGTCACGCCCGGATGGACGACAGTGACGTTGATTCCCTTGGGGCCCAGCTCGTCTGCAAGATTCTTGGTCAGCGCAGACACACTGACGTTGCGGATCGTGTGGGCGATCGAGGTTGCCTGTCTGGCGCCCAAACCGCTGATGTTGATGATCCGACCCCAACCCTGATCGATCAGATACGGCGCCACAGCACGCGCAGTGCGCAGGTAGCCGAGCACTTTCACTTCGACTTCGTCGCGCACGACGTCGTCGGTGGTCGCCTCGAAATCCGTCGGCTTTCCGGCGCTGAACGGAGTCGCTGCCGAGTTGACCAGAATGTCGACGCCGCCGAACTCCTTTACTACTTGCCGCACCGACGCCTGAACCGCGTCGTCGTCTCGCGTATCCGTCACGACTCCGATCGCACGAATTCCGAACTCCGAAACCAAATCTCGTGCAACGCTTACGACGGTTTGCTCAGTGCGCGCGAGTATCGCGATGTCGACCCCTTCAGCAGCCAGACCTCTGGCGATTGCCAGACCGATCCCCTTGCTACCACCGGCAACGATCGCACGCTTTCCAGACAGGTGAAGATCCATACCTGCGACACTATCCAACAGGCGATCCCCGATCTCTACGAAGAGGGATCGGGGACCGACTGGATTGTTTCTGTGTCTCAGACCATCAGATCCGCGTACAGGTAGACGTTGTCGGCGTAGTTACCCACACCGTCCTCGAATTGCAGTTCGCCGCCGCAGGTTACGACTGCCAACTTTCGAGGGCCATCCGGGCCGGCCAGCACGCTTTCCTCCACGCCATCGGCCTTCGGACGCGTCGTCACCGCAGTCACCTTCCACGACGTGCTCTTGCCCGTCGCGTCGGATGTACGGATCACTTCACCCGGTTCGATCGTGCCCAGGTCGAACAGTGCACCGTTACCCTGGCCGGTCAAATTGACATGTCCGGCAATCAAAGTCGTGCCGGTGACCGAGTCGAGCGAGGCGCCGTCGAGCCAGATTCCGACGTTCTTGACGTTCTCCGGCGGAGTGAGAACTCCTTCCGGCACGGTGGCGTCCACGATCGGCGCCTGAACACCGACCGGGTCGAGCGAAAGGGTGTTGGGAGTCATCAACTCATCCGAAGGCGCTGCCGGATTCGCGGAGTGCGACATGACAACTCCCGGACTCGGCGGGATCGCAGCATCGTCATCGGAGGGTCGCAGGCCGACGAAGGCCATGGAAGCACCGGCGACAAGCACCGCGACGAGGGCCAGGATGAACGCGACTCGACGCCCCTTGCCGATGTTCGCGGGCTGATCGTGGTTGGGATCGTCGTATGGATTGGATGGATTGGGATCCGACTCGTGCATGGTCATCGAACTGTCTCCTGCGGGATGAGGCACCCCCGGCGCCTCTTGCGAATTGACGCCCCCTGCGTCTGATCTGTGTCGGCACCGATCACACAGCCTGTGATCAGCCATTCCGACAAGCCCGAGGCCCGTCACTGCGACGGCAATGTTACGGCCTGAATTCTGTTCAGCGGCACCACCGTCGATGGCAACCGGGCGAGGTCCGGTAGCCGGCTTCGGAGCGGACGGCGCCGGAGCAGCGGGAGTTGCAACCGGCTGCGACGGAACAGGCGCACCCGGAACTACGGGCACGACCGGCACAATCGGAACGATGGGCACGATCGGAACAATCGGCACGATGGGCACAATCGGAACGACCGGAGTTGCAGGCGTCGTGGTTGCCGGTGTCGTTGTTGCCGGTGTCGTCGTTGCGGGTGTCGTCGTGGGCGCTGCTGCATATCCGACGCTGGCAGACGCATTCATCAACGCCGGCCGAACGGTGTCGAACGACGCGAAGACCTGGCACTGTGCGCCTGCCGTGTTCCAGTGCAGGTTCTCGACCGAATCCGGAATGACGCTTGCGGTCACGGAGTAGTCACCGCCGTCCGCAGCGGTGAGGCATAGATCCACGGCAGTCGGTGCGTCGCCGCGGCCGTCGACCGTCAATTGGTTTGCACTCAACGTTGCCTTGGCGTTGTCGCCACAGACGGTGAGTTCGGTGCCCGCCGAGGACTGAACATTGATCGGCTTCCGGTACATATTCGTGTTCAGGGTGAATACGGCAGTCTCGCCGGCCTTCAAAGTTCCCGTCGCGGGCGTCTTGCGAACGAGGTCGAGCGTCTGCGTGACGTTCATGATCTCGACGATGCGAGCTCGCTCGTCGTCGCCGATGTTCCTGTCGCACAGGCCTTTGAAATCGGCCATCAGCGGATTGTCGTAGTCCGAAACGCACCACACCAGCGTCTGCCGCGCCGAACGCGCATCCTCACTGCCATTTCCCGAAACGACGCCGTCGAGCTTGGCGGGATTCTGCAGCAACCAACTGATGACAGCGAGATCGTCGGCTGACAGATCGGGATTGCCCGATGACGGAACCGTCGCACCCATCTCGTCGTTGTGCTTGTCCACGGGCAAACCGTTTTCGTCGACGCCGGCACATGGATCGAGATCGAAGTCCGTGCAGTACATCCATTCCGACTTCGCAATTCCGTCGACGTCGCGGACACCGCAGACCGGCGCATCCACCGCGGCCGAGGTACCCGGATCCGTGGTGCCGTACATCGGCACGATGTTGCCGTCGTTGTAGTGATCCAGCCGAATGCCGGAGATGTCGAGCATCTGCTCTGAGGGCGTGTACTCGGTGCCCTCACACAACCCGGCGGTGAACGCCGGAGCAGCCGCGGTTCGCACCGGCATCGGCGCGGACACAGCTGGTGAAGCAAAAGCAACGCTACTACCGGCCACCGTTGCGGCAATAGCTGCAGTTAGCGAGAGCCGGAGAACAAGCGGCCTACGCCGTGAACCAGACACAGTCATCAAAGCTTCCCTTTCAAGACATTTCGGTAGCGGGAAGGTTGCTTGGATTCCCAAGGCCACGCCACCCAGCGCTCACTTCCGAGAGGATCGGCTGATCGCTTTTGGCAACCAGCCAGTTACTAGATGGCAATGTAGTGCATGTTTCAAGAAAGTCCACCCGATCGTCGAGCCCCCGTACGCAGCTTGAACCTCCGGACGACGAGTTAGCCAATAAGATGACTGCACCTTTGTCCAACCGCACAACTATCGCGATCAACTCAAAATCGGCTCACGTAACCGGGGCGTTTCCGGCATTCCTCCGACGCTAGCCGGTCGGTAACTCGGACATTCTGGGGAAACTCACAGGAAGGGGCGTTTTCAGCGCGCACACAAAAGAAGGGGCCCGCAATGCGGACCCCTTCACCGGAACTTCCAACCGAGACTGCTTTGCCTGGATTCAGACAACTTGCAGATACTCGGAACAATCCACCGATTCACAAAATGTGATTTGCCTCACATTTAGAGAATCTGTTGGTTTTGTTCACACTCTGAACCAATCTTTTGGTCCTCTTTGTGTCGATTACCAGATCTTCGACGGCGGCAATCTGCACCCGATAGAGAGCGGAGTACGAGCCTCGGATCAGTCTCGGACCGGAGGCGCCTTCCTTGTGGTAACCGCAATGCGATTCCACGCATTGATCGTGAAGATGACGCTGATGAGCTGGGCCAGTTCCTCGTCCGAGAATTCGCCGGCAGCCTCGTTGTGCACCTCGTCCGGAACGAAACCGTCAGTAAGGACTGTCACGGCCTCGGTCAAGGCGAGTGCGGCGCGTTCGCGATCGGAGTACATCCCTCGCGCTTCTTCCCACGCGTTCAGTAGGTAGAGCTTCTGCTCCGTCACGCCGACCTTTCGGGCATCGCGAGTGTGCATGTCCAAGCACCATGCGCAATGATTCAGCTGCGACGCACGCGTGAGGACTAGCTCGACGAGCGTCGGCTCCAGCCCCTTGCGCGCAGCGGCATCCAACGCAATCATCGCCTTGTAGACCTCGGGCGCCAGCTTTGCGATATCCAGTCGTTGTCCTGTTGCTGTAGTCATACTCAAACCGTAATCCCGGAAAGACCCCGAAACATGGTTCAATCCGGTGATGAATTCATGGGCCAATCTTGGGTTCGATCTGCATATCGAGCTGCCACAGGGAATCGGGGTTCGCGCTGCGCTGCTTCAGACGCTTCGCGACGCGATCGACAGTGGACTATTGAAGCCCGGCACCAGACTCCCACCTTCCCGCACCCTCGCACTCGACCTCGGAGTTGCCCGAAACACCGTTGCGGACTGCTATGCCGAGCTCGCCGCCGCTGGATGGCTTGTCACGCGGCCGGGTTCCGGAACCGTGGTCGCCACGCTCGCCAGCACACACAGTCGCGAGGTCGATCCATCGCCGACCCGACGGCGCTTGACCTACAGCCTTCTCCCCGGATCGCCGGACGCGTCGGCGTTTCCCCGCACTGCATGGATTTCGTCCGCCAGACGTGCTTTGACCACCGCGCCGACCGACGCTTTCGCGACCACTGATCCCAGAGGCCGAGTCGAACTCCGGAACGCCCTCACCACATACCTGAGCCGCACCAGAGGCGTTCGCGTCGATCCGAGCCGCATTGTGATCAGTGCCAGCTCGGGTCACGGGATCTCCCTCCTCGCCCGTGCACTCGGAGGAACGATTGCGGTCGATGCTTTCTGCCTTCACCTGCACCGACAGTTGCTCGTCGACGAAGGACTGCTGACAATTCCCATTTCGGTCGACGAATCAGGCACTTGCACAGACGAATTGGCGTCAACGTCTGCTGAGAGTGTTCTGCTGACGCCGACGCATCAGTTTCCCCTCGGAGGTCCCCTCACGCCGGCGAGGCGCGCGACCGCTCTCGAATGGGCCTCGACTACCGGTGGCGTCATCATCGAGGATGACTACGACGGCGAATTCCGTTACGACAGAAAGCCTGTCGGCGCACTCCAGGGAATCGCGCCGCAGCACGTTGCGTACCTCGGCACTGTCAGCAAGACACTGTCGCCGGCCATTCGCATCGGATGGATGGTGTTGCCGGACAGACTGATCGAACCCGTCCTCGCAACAAAGGGACCCTACGAACGCTGGGTAAGTTCAACGGATCAATTGACCTTGGCAGACTTCATCGAATCCGGAAGATTCGACAGCCATATTCGAAAGATGCGTACCTCGTATCGACGACGACGCGATCAACTGGTTGCGACCCTTGCACAGCAAGTACCCCGGGTCAGGGTCGAGGGGATCTCCGCGGGTCTTCACGCTGTGATCCGCCTTCCCTCCGGCACCGAACAATCTGTTCTTGCGGCGGCGCAGGCGCGCGATCTCGGACTCGAAGGGTTGTCCGTCTTCCGACATCCCGACGTATCGTCAGTCGGCGGTGACGGCATCGTCGTCGGTTACAGCACGCCGACGCAGTCGCAGTACTCCAGGACGCTGGATGTGCTCTGCGAGGTGTTGCAGGCGACTCTGCGATAACGCCTGTCGGATCTACCCATTCGCTCACCTGCCCTGCCCTGCCCTGATGGAGTGAACGTACCGTTCATCTCGTTAGAGGCGGTGAGAGTGTCGTTCACTCGATCCCGGACGGGGTGGTGAGCCGGCCGTGCTCCCGCTCGTGATGGTGTGAACGGTACGTTGGGTCGATCTGAGGCGACGGACGTACCGTTCGCTCGATCCGGGGGGTGCCGGCGACGGGATGTTTCGGGGTGTTTTGGGTACGAGAAASCCCCCCAACCATCACTGGTKGGGGGGCTTCTCTACATTGTGTTCGGCGGTGTCCTACTCTCCCACACCCTGTCGAGTGCAGTCTGGTTTCACCGTGCACCAACCCGAACCCGTTACCGGGTGGATGGATGACGGAGAAAACAGAGTTTCTCATCAGTATCTGTGTGTTGTTTCAGATACCGCACAGTGGACGCGTAGCTTCTTTGTGGTAAGTCCTCGGCCTATTAGTACCAGTCACCTGCATGCATTACTGCACTTCCAGTTCTGGCCTATCAACCCGGTGGTCTGCCGGGGGCCTTACCCC